>NZ_CP107904.1:4975000-4982500 GCF_036013975.1 Kitasatospora sp. NBC_00458 | reverse complement strand
TATCCGGTATTAGACCCCGTTTCCAGGGCTTGTCCCAGAGTGCAGGGCAGATTGCCCACGTGTTACTCACCCGTTCGCCACTGATCCACCCCGAAGGGCTTCACCGTTCGACTTGCATGTGTTAAGCACGCCGCCAGCGTTCGTCCTGAGCCAGGATCAAACTCTCCGTGAATGTTTACCGGTAATCCGGTCGACACCCGCGTTGAGCGGCACGGCAACCACCGGAATAGGGTGATCCCGCGCACTGCGTCCTCGCTAGTGTTTTACTTCAAAAGGAATCTCCAACCCCAGATGATCTGAGGCCGGGGATGTCAACATATCTGGCGTTGACTTTTGGCACGCTGTTGAGTTCTCAAGGAACGGACACTTCCTTCAGGCGGCTTTCACACCGGCCCTCCGGGCGCTTCGTTCTTTCGTGTTCCCAGCCTACCAGATGTTTTCCGCACCGTTTCCGGCGCTTCGTTCATCCAACTCGCTGGCGTCTTCTGCGGCTTGACGCCCCGTCCGACGTTCCAAACTCTAGCCGATCCCCGCCCCGAAAGGCGAATCCAGCCGCAATCCATATAAACGGGCACGCCGAATAAGACCCGGGCCGCAAAGCCGAAAGGCAAAAGCGACCCAGCCCGAACCGGGAAGTGGTGTTTCTAGGGATTGGCCGCCCCGGGACCGTCCGCGCCGATGCGTGTCCGGTGCTCCCTGCCGAGCGACCAGTCAACACTACGCCCATCCGGGCAGGATGCAAAGTCGTCCACCGGAGCCGGCGCCCGAGCCCCGGACATCCTGGGCTCCCGGCGCACCCGCACGAAGGCCGCCGGTGCGAGCACGTGTGTGGGCACGTCACCCAGCATCACCTCCCACAACCGTCCGACATCCGGATCCCGGGCGAGCCGATCGGCCACCACCGGGCTCCAATGCCTCGACCGCCCTGGGCGCGCCCCCAGCCGCAGGCGCCCCTCAGCCGGCTGCGACCCCGACGCCGCCGTCGCAGGCGGCACCGGACTCCGCCGGTATCAGCCGCACCTGTCGCGCCGCCAGCTTCAGGGGCTCGCCCGCCCTCCGGTCCCAGAGCACGGCCGAGCCCTGCGCGACACCGAAGGAGAGGTACGACCGCTTCGGGTCCAACCGGGGCCCGTCCCCCGAGAGCCGCTCAGCCGGCTCGGCCGGCTCGACGCACACCCACTTCGGCTCGACCCCGAAGTACGGCGGCGCATCCTCACCCCTCGCCGCGGCGGCCTTCGTCCGGTCGGCGGCCCGCCCGGCCGAGTGCAGGGCCAAGGTGGAGACGCCGGCCAGGATCGCGATCAGCAGCAGGGCGTACATCGCCGCGTTGAACCCCTCCCCCGTGCCCGCGTAGCCGTGGTGCCGGTGCCTGGCGAAGCCCCACCAGGCGGGGAGCACCAGCACCAGGCTCAGGAACGTCAGCAGCTTGACGGCCGAGACGACCTGCCAGATCGGCGGAACGTCGAGATCCCCGGGGCTGAGCGACAACGCGTCGGCGTACAGGGAGTGCAGCACCGAACCCGACGCCAGAAGGGTGGCCCCCGCCAGCGACGCGGCCAGGGGTACCGCCCACGCCGCCCACTCGCCCCAGCTCCACTGCCGGACCAGCAGCCACAGCCCCGCCACCACGGCCGCGATGCCGAGGCCCACCAGCACCTGCTGCTCGTGCGAACCCCGCCCGGCGGAGCGGAAGGGGCTGAGAGCGAGCAGCAGCACCGCCATGGCCGCGACCGCGGCCATGGCGGCACCGGCAGCCGCGCCCTCCCTGAACAACCGCGTCCCGGAGGCCACCGTCACCCCGCCGGCGAGCACAGCGAGCACCACCCAGAAGGCCCGGGCTCCTCCCGAGCCGCCCGCCGCGAACACCGCGGCCACCCCCACGGCCAGGCTCCAGCCGAGCACCCGGGCGATGCGCCGTGCCGTCTCCTCCTCCGGCCAGAACCGCACCGTCCCGCGCCAGCGCCCGTCGAGCGGCCGGATCCGGGCCGCGGCCGGTGCGCTCCCTCCGCCCGACGCGGACGGCATCCGCGCGAGGCCCGACGCCTCCTCCTGCGTCCCGATCACGCGTACCCCGGTGTCGTAGTGACCCAGGCGGGACGCGTAGCGCCGAACACTCCCCCGCAACCGGGCGAAGCGGACGCCCGACGGCGCGGACCTGTCGTACGCCTGCCACTCGGTCAGCATCTCGCGGTCCCGCACCAACGGCTCGGCCCGCCGGACGTAGGCCTCCAGCCGTGCCCGCCGCAGAGCCCGCTGCGCCCGCCGCGTCGCTCCCCGCTCGCAGTGGTGGAGGGAGCCCGGCAGCCGCACCTCCACCTCGTAGACGCGCGACGCCGGATCCGGCTCCAGGACACCCTCCAACGGCCCCTCCCCGCACGGGTGTCGGCCGATCACCGGCCAACCGTGACGTTCGAAGACCTGCTCCGCCTCCGCCCAGTCCCGCTCGCCGCCACGCACTTCGACGAGCGTCAGAACCCGCTGGTCGTACAACCTCGTTCGCATGCCTGTGGCCCTACCCGGGCGGATCTTCGCGACACCCGCACACACCGCCCCACCGCACCGCCCCGCGCGGTGGCGACGTCGCACCGCGGTGACGGGTGACGGGTACCGAATGACTGTTGGCAGCGGCAGGAGATCGGGGCTCCCCGAGCGCCGAGGTCTTCAGCGGGCCGGACGCCCCGTCCCGGCGGCGCTCACGGCAGCCACCGGGCGGCGGCCTCCCTCGTGACACGGGCCGGATCGACGTACCAGAGACGGTTCTTCCCGTCCCAGCGGGCCTTGAGCTGCGCCTTCGCCTCGTCCTTCTCCCCGAACGGCACGTCCAGATAGAGCCGCCCGTCGACGACCTGGCCCGGGCGGGGCTTGCGGTCGCCGCCCGCGTCGGGGGGCGAGGACGGGGCCTCGCTGACGGGCGGCGCCGTGGCAGCGGCGTCGGCGGTCCTCGGGTTCCAGGCCGCGCGCTCCTTCCGGGCCCGCTCGATCAACCTGCTGACGCGCTCGCAGGAAGCCGGGTCGGTGAAGCGCATCATCAGATCGGTCGGTCCGGTGCTCGCCAGCAGGTTGAGGGAGCCGTGCCAGAGCACGGCGCCGTCGAGGATCAGCACCTTCTCGTGCATCCGCTCGCGGAACCCCACCTCGCAGCCGGCCGCCCTGAGGACGTCGATCTGCTTCTGGTGACGGGCCGCCCCCGCCGCCTCCCGCTGCTCCTCGGGGGCCCGGGTGTGCACGACGACCCGCACGCCGGCCGCCGCCCGTGCCCCGAGCAGCGCCGACCACCGGTGCACCGGCTGCGGGTCGAGGAAGGCGCAGTAGACCTCGATGCTGGTGCGGGCCCGCGCGATGTCCCACTCCACCGCCTTCTGGACCTCGTCGGCGGGGAAGAACGCCGGACGCGACAGCTCCTCGTCGGAGAGCGCGGACAGCTGGGCCGCATCGCGCGTCGGGATCAGCTGGTCCGCGGGGATCACCTGGGCGTGGCTCTCCAGGTGGTCGAGCATGACGCGCGCCTCGCTGTGGGGGGCGAGGTGCTGCCGCAGGTGCTCGACGTCCGCGACGACTATCAGGTGGTCCTGCGCCCTGCTGAGTGCGACGTTCAGCAGCCGGCAGGTCTGCGAGGACAGACCGGTCCCGGCGTAGAAGATGCCCGGGTCCTTCCCCGCGCCGACGGCGGTGTCGAAGACGACGATCGGGCGCTGGCTGCCCTGGAACCGGTGGATGGTGTCGACCAGGCCCTCGTACTCCTCCCCGAACCGGTACGCCAGGCTTCCCTTCAGTGCCTTGACCTGCGCGCGGTAGGGCGCGATCACTGCCAGCCGGTCGGTCGCGCGGGCGCCCGCCGCGAGCTCGGTGCCCTGCCACTTGCGGCCGGGGAGCACCCCTTCGTACTGCAGGCCGCGCACGAGCTCGTGGACGACCGCCTCGTTCACGGTGTTGGCACGGTAGTCGGGGCCGGGGATCCGCTGCTTCGAGGTGTCGATCAGGATCACCGGGACGTCCACCAGCGGGTTGGGCGGGATCCGGCTGCCGTCCGCGCGCCCGGTCGCGAGCGGGGCATCGGGGTAGGCCACGGCGTTGACCAGCCCGCAGATCGGCGCCCGCATCCGGTACTGGGTGTCCAGTGCCACGAGCCGGGGGTCCTGGCGGACCGAGCCGGCTTCGGTGACCAGCCCGGCCGCGTGAAAGGCGTCCCGGGCCGCCCAGTTCCGGGAGTGGACGCGCTCCTCCTCCGAGGCCTTCCGGTCGCCGTCCCCCTTGGTGACGGCCGGCAGTTGCCGGAAGTCGCCCGCCACGACGATCCGCTTCCCCGCCAGGCCGGCGGCCAGCCAGGCCGACGGCAGGTCCACCATGCCGGCCTCGTCGATGACGACCACGTCCACCCGGTCGAGCAGCTTCCGCGACTGGACGGCCTTGGCGACGGTCGCCCCCATGACGCGGCACCGGGAGCGCACGGTCTGCTGGATCCGGCTCAGCTGCCGGTCGATCTCCTGGGTCTGCCGGAGCAGTGACTCCACCTCACGGACCAGGTCCGCCCGGTCCGGCAGGCCCACCAGTCGGGGGCGGACACCTGCGAGGCGCCCGCTGGTCGCGCTGATCCGGGCCGCCAGATACTCGGCCTGCTTCCGGGCCGCCGCTCCGACCGACCGTGCGGCCTCCGCCGCCGCGGTGGCCCGGGTGAGCTCCTCCCGCATCGCCGCGAGCCGGCTCTCCATCCGCGCGGCACGGAAGCCCCTCGGCTCCCCCGCCTCGCTGATGCCCAGCCGCAGCCGGGCGGCCTCCGCATCCGCCCGCAGCGCCTCCCGCTCCGCGGCGGCGACCGTGGCGGCCGCTTCCGTGTGGGCCCCCCGGTCGGCGGCGAGGCGCTGCTGCAGCTCCACCGCTTCGTCGTGCAGGGCGACGCCGGCGCGGGCCGGCTGCAGGGCCTCCCGTGCGGCCCGCGCCGCCTCGTCCAGCTGCGCCGAGACCCGGGCCGCGATCCGGCCGGTGTCGACGTACTCGCCGTACCGCTCCGCCAGGGACGGCAGCTCGATGTCGCCGCCCCGTTGGACGATGCCCTCGCCGAAGCCCGGTTCGGCGTGCAGCAGATCGCAGATCCGCTCCAGCGCCTGGTCCACGGCGACCTTGGTCGGCGCGAGGAACAGCACGTTGTGGCCCTGACGGAAGTTGCCCTCCACGATGTGGCCGACGACGTCCGTCTTCCCCGTCCCGGGCGGGCCCCAGAGGAACACCGCCTCGCTCGCCAGCGCCTGCACGACCGCGGTCCGCTGACGCGGGTTCAGCTTGAGACCGTGCCAGCCGGCGACCCAACGCTCCGGGTCCGGCGCCCGTCCGACCACCGGCGTTCCCTGCCCGACGATCCAGCCGGCGCTCTCGACCCTGACGTTCCCGTCCTCCGAGCCCGCAGCCTCCAGGCGGTCCGCGAGAACCACCAGCCCGGCCGAATCGTCCTTGCGCGCCTGGACGTCGCGCAGCCCTCCGCCGAGGCTCTCGGTGACGACGAGCCGCACCTTCCCGTCCGGGAGCGGGGAGGCCTCACCCGGGATCCACGGACCGCGGGAGTGGGCGGAGCGCACGAGAACCGGGCTCCCGTCGAACGAGCGCGGCCACCTGGGGCACCCGAAGAGGTACTCGTACCTCCCCTCCGCTGCGGACACGGCCTGCCCGGACGACAGCACCGCCTTCTCGACGTCCTTGGCCTCACCGCGCCTCTCCGCGCGGATCTCCGCCTGCACGGCGGTCAGGAGTTCCGAGACCGGATAGGGCCGCTCGGCCTGCGTCATGGATGTGTTCTCCCCCCGGATGACGTGTACGGACTGCGCCGTCCACTGTACGGAGCACGGCCGACACCGGAGGTGGCTTCCGCGAAGCCGCCGTCGGCCACGGCGCCCCGGTCCCCGGTTCCCCGCCACGGGCGGCGCGCGGCGCCGCCACGACCAGCGCGAGGCGCTGAGGCCGGCTCCGGGAGCGCCCGCCCGAGCGCCGGCAGGAATTCCCCTGAAAACGCAAAGAACCCCCGTCCGGATCCCGGACGGGGGTTCTTTGTGAATGATTGTTCGGCGGCGTCCTACTCTCCCACAGGGTCCCCCCTGCAGTACCATCGGCGCTGTGAGGCTTAGCTTCCGGGTTCGGAATGTAACCGGGCGTTTCCCTCACGCTATGACCACCGAAACACTATGAAACTGTCAACCGCACCCACACCGTGACCTGATGTGGGGGTCGTTGTTTCAGAACAACACAGTGGACGCGAGCAACTGAGGACAAGCCCTCGGCCTATTAGTACCGGTCAACTCCACCCCTTACAGGGCTTCCATATCCGGCCTATCAACCCAGTCGTCTACTGGGAGCCTTACCCTCTCAAGGAGGTGGGAGTGCTCATCTCGAAGCAGGCTTCCCGCTTAGATGCTTTCAGCGGTTATCCCTCCCGAACGTAGCCAACCAGCCATGCCCTTGGCAGGACAACTGGCACACCAGAGGTTCGTCCGTCCCGGTCCTCTCGTACTAGGGACAGCCCTTCTCAACACTCCTACGCGCACAGCGGATAGGGACCGAACTGTCTCACGACGTTCTAAACCCAGCTCGCGTACCGCTTTAATGGGCGAACAGCCCAACCCTTGGGACCTACTCCAGCCCCAGGATGCGACGAGCCGACATCGAGGTGCCAAACCATCCCGTCGATATGGACTCTTGGGGAAGATCAGCCTGTTATCCCCGGGGTACCTTTTATCCGTTGAGCGACGGCGCTTCCACAAGCCACCGCCGGATCACTAGTCCCGACTTTCGTCCCTGCTCGACCCGTCAGTCTCACAGTCAAGCTCCCTTGTGCACTTACACTCAACACCTGATTGCCAACCAGGCTGAGGGAACCTTTGGGCGCCTCCGTTACTCTTTAGGAGGCAACCGCCCCAGTTAAACTACCCACCAGACACTGTCCCTGATCCGGATCACGGACCCAGGTTAGACATCCAGCACGACCAGAGTGGTATTTCAACGACGACTCCACAACAACTGGCGTTGCTGCTTCAAAGTCTCCCACCTATCCTACACAAGCCGAACCGAACACCAATATCAAGCTATAGTAAAGGTCCCGGGGTCTTTCCGTCCTGCTGCGCGAAACGAGCATCTTTACTCGTAATGCAATTTCACCGGGCCTATGGTTGAGACAGTCGAGAAGTCGTTACGCCATTCGTGCAGGTCGGAACTTACCCGACAAGGAATTTCGCTACCTTAGGATGGTTATAGTTACCACCGCCGTTTACTGGCGCTTAAGTTCTCAGCTTCGCCCCACCGAAGTGGAGCTAACCGGTCCCCTTAACGTTCCAGCACCGGGCAGGCGTCAGTCCGTATACATCGCCTTACGGCTTCGCACGGACCTGTGTTTTTAGTAAACAGTCGCTTCTCGCTGGTCTCTGCGGCCACCCCCAGCTCTGGCAGCAAGTGCCGTCACCAGGAATGGCCCCCTTCTCCCGAAGTTACGGGGGCATTTTGCCGAGTTCCTTAACCATA
>NZ_CP107904.1:3000000-3175000 GCF_036013975.1 Kitasatospora sp. NBC_00458 | reverse complement strand
GGGCTGTCACCCATACCTGAACACATAGGGTATGTGGAGGGAACGCGGGGAAGTGAAACATCTCAGTACCCGCAGGAAGAGAAAACAACCGTGATTCCGGGAGTAGTGGCGAGCGAAACCGGATGAGGCTAAACCATGAGCGTGTGAGACCCGGCAGGGGTTGCGCTTGTGGGGTCGTGGGATTTTTCTTGATCGGTCTGCCGGCCGGTCGGCGAGTCAGAAACCGTATGGATAGTCGAAGGACATGCGAAAGGTCCGGCGTAGAGGGTAAGACCCCCGTAGGCGAAATCTGTACGGCTCGTTTGAAGAACTCCCAAGTAGCACGGGGCCCGAGAAATCCCGTGTGAATCTGGCGGGACCACCCGCTAAGCCTAAATATTCCCTGGTGACCGATAGCGGATAGTACCGTGAGGGAATGGTGAAAAGTACCGCGGGAGCGGAGTGAAATAGTACCTGAAACCGTGTGCCTACAAGCCGTGGGAGCGTCGTTCATCAGCTTGCTGGTGGGCCGTGACTGCGTGCCTTTTGAAGAATGAGCCTGCGAGTTTGCGGTGTGTAGCGAGGTTAACCCGTGTGGGGTAGCCGTAGCGAAAGCGAGTCCGAATAGGGCGGTTGAGTTGCATGCCCAAGACCCGAAGCGGAGTGATCTAGCCATGGGCAGGTTGAAGCGGAGGTAAGACTTCGTGGAGGACCGAACCCACCAGGGTTGAAAACCTGGGGGATGACCTGTGGTTAGGGGTGAAAGGCCAATCAAACTCCGTGATAGCTGGTTCTCCCCGAAATGCATTTAGGTGCAGCGTCACGTGTTTCTTGCCGGAGGTAGAGCACTGGATAGGCGATGGGCCTCACCGGGTTACTGACCTTAGCCAAACTCCGAATGCCGGTAAGTGAGAGCGTGGCAGTGAGACTGTGGGGGATAAGCTCCATGGTCGAGAGGGAAACAGCCCAGAACACCGACTAAGGTCCCTAAGCGTGTGCTAAGTGGGAAAGGATGTGGAGTCGCAGAGACAACCAGGAGGTTGGCTTAGAAGCAGCCACCCTTGAAAGAGTGCGTAATAGCTCACTGGTCAAGTGATTCCGCGCCGACAATGTAGCGGGGCTCAAGCACATCACCGAAGTCGTGTCATTGCAGCATATAGGGCCAACGCCTGCTGTGATGGGTAGGGGAGCGTCGTGTGCCGGGTGAAGCGGCGGTGGAAACCAGTCGTGGACGGTACACGAGTGAGAATGCAGGCATGAGTAGCGATACAAGAGTGAGAAACTCTTGCGCCGATTGACCAAGGGTTCCTGGGTCAAGCTGATCTGCCCAGGGTAAGTCGGGACCTAAGGCGAGGCCGACAGGCGTAGTCGATGGACAACGGGTTGATATTCCCGTACCCGCTTTGAAGCGCCAACGCTGAACCAGGTGATGCTAAAGCCGTGAAGCCGGCCCGGAGTCTTCGGACAAAGGGACGTGGTGGAGCCGCTGAACCAAGTCTGTATTAGGTGAGCGATGGGGTGACGCAGGAAGGTAGTCCAGCCCGGGCGGTGGTTGTCCCGGGGTAAGGGTGTAGGCCGAGTGATAGGCAAATCCGTCACTCATTGAGGCTGAGACCTGATGCCGAGCCGATTGTGGTGAAGTGGATGATCCTATGCTGTCGAGAAAAGCCTCTAGCGAGTTTCATGGCGGCCCGTACCCCAAACCGACTCAGGTGGTCAGGTAGAGAATACCGAGGCGTTCGGGTGAACTATGGTTAAGGAACTCGGCAAAATGCCCCCGTAACTTCGGGAGAAGGGGGGCCATTCCTGGTGACGGCACTTGCTGCCAGAGCTGGGGGTGGCCGCAGAGACCAGCGAGAAGCGACTGTTTACTAAAAACACAGGTCCGTGCGAAGCCGTAAGGCGATGTATACGGACTGACGCCTGCCCGGTGCTGGAACGTTAAGGGGACCGGTTAGCTCCACTTCGGTGGGGCGAAGCTGAGAACTTAAGCGCCAGTAAACGGCGGTGGTAACTATAACCATCCTAAGGTAGCGAAATTCCTTGTCGGGTAAGTTCCGACCTGCACGAATGGCGTAACGACTTCTCGACTGTCTCAACCATAGGCCCGGTGAAATTGCATTACGAGTAAAGATGCTCGTTTCGCGCAGCAGGACGGAAAGACCCCGGGACCTTTACTATAGCTTGATATTGGTGTTCGGTTCGGCTTGTGTAGGATAGGTGGGAGACTTTGAAGCAGCAACGCCAGTTGTTGTGGAGTCGTCGTTGAAATACCACTCTGGTCGTGCTGGATGTCTAACCTGGGTCCGTGATCCGGATCAGGGACAGTGTCTGGTGGGTAGTTTAACTGGGGCGGTTGCCTCCTAAAGAGTAACGGAGGCGCCCAAAGGTTCCCTCAGCCTGGTTGGCAATCAGGTGTTGAGTGTAAGTGCACAAGGGAGCTTGACTGTGAGACTGACGGGTCGAGCAGGGACGAAAGTCGGGACTAGTGATCCGGCGGTGGCTTGTGGAAGCGCCGTCGCTCAACGGATAAAAGGTACCCCGGGGATAACAGGCTGATCTTCCCCAAGAGTCCATATCGACGGGATGGTTTGGCACCTCGATGTCGGCTCGTCGCATCCTGGGGCTGGAGTAGGTCCCAAGGGTTGGGCTGTTCGCCCATTAAAGCGGTACGCGAGCTGGGTTTAGAACGTCGTGAGACAGTTCGGTCCCTATCCGCTGTGCGCGTAGGAGTGTTGAGAAGGGCTGTCCCTAGTACGAGAGGACCGGGACGGACGAACCTCTGGTGTGCCAGTTGTCCTGCCAAGGGCATGGCTGGTTGGCTACGTTCGGGAGGGATAACCGCTGAAAGCATCTAAGCGGGAAGCCTGCTTCGAGATGAGCACTCCCACCTCCTTGAGAGGGTAAGGCTCCCAGTAGACGACTGGGTTGATAGGCCGGATATGGAAGCCCTGTAAGGGGTGGAGTTGACCGGTACTAATAGGCCGAGGGCTTGTCCTCAGTTGCTCGCGTCCACTGTGTTGTTCTGAAACAACGACCCCCACATCAGGTCACGGTGTGGGTGCGGTTGACAGTTTCATAGTGTTTCGGTGGTCATAGCGTGAGGGAAACGCCCGGTTACATTCCGAACCCGGAAGCTAAGCCTCACAGCGCCGATGGTACTGCAGGGGGGACCCTGTGGGAGAGTAGGACGCCGCCGAACAATCATTCACAAAGAACCCCCGTCCGGGATCCGGACGGGGGTTCTTTGCATTTCCGGGAAGACCCCGGAAAACCCGGAGGGAGTGGCCCGGCTCCGGTCCGCCGTCGGCGTACCGGTGCCGCGCCGCGCCGCCCACGCCGTCAAAATGGCGCTAAAACTGCCTGTTCAGGGGCCCGATCAGCGGAAATCGGCAGCTCGCGCCGTAGTCTCGAAGGCGAGGGGAACAGGTGTCCGGGGTGGTCCCCGGACTGGGCCGGATCAAGAATGGTGCTCATGGGACGCGGCAGGCTACGGATCTACCTCGGGGCGGCGCCCGGGGTCGGCAAGACGTACGCCATGCTCGCCGAGGCCCACCGGCGGTCGGCGCGGGGGACGGACGTCGTGGTGGCGTTCGTCGAGGACCACGGGCGGGCGCACACCGCGGCGATGACCGCCGGCCTGGAGGTGGTGCCCCGCCGGGGCCTCACGCATCGCGGGGCCGCGTTCACCGAGATGGACCTGGACGCGGTGCTGGCCCGCCGGCCGCAGGTGGCACTGGTGGACGAACTCGCGCACAGCAACGTGCCGGGGTGCCGCAACACGAAGCGGTGGCAGGACGTCGAGGAACTGCTCGCGGCCGGGATCGACGTCGTGTCGACCGTCAACATCCAGCACCTGGAGTCGCTCGGCGACGTCGTCGAGGGCATCACCGGGGTCCGGCAGCGCGAGACCCTGCCGGACGAGGTGGTCCGCCGCGCCGACCAGATCGAACTGGTCGACATGTCGCCGCAGGCCCTGCGACGCCGCCTCGCCCACGGCAACGTCTACGCGCCGGAGAAGATCGACGCGTCGCTGGCCAACTACTTCCGGCCCGGGAACCTGACCGCGCTGCGGGAGCTGGCGCTGCTGTGGACGGCCGACCGGGTGGACGAGTACCTCCAGAAGTACCGGGCCGAGCAGGGCATCCAGGGCACCTGGCAGGCGCGCGAGCGGATCGTGGTCGGCCTGACCGGGGGGCCGGAGGGTGCGACGCTGATCCGTCGGGCGGCCCGGATCGCGGCCCGCGGTTCGGGCGGCGAACTGCTGGCCGTCCACATCTCCCGTTCGGACGGTCTGGCCGGTGCGGGCTCCGGCTCCTCGCGGGCGCTGATCGAGCAGCGCGCGCTGGTGGAGGGCCTGGGCGGCTCGTACCACTCGGTGCTCGGTGAGGACCCCGCCGGAGGCCTGCTGGACTTCGCGCGCGGGGTGAACGCCACCCAGATCGTGCTCGGCACCAGCCGGCGGCCGGCCTGGCAGTACGTCTACGGCCCGGGCGTCGGGACCACGGTGACCCGGGCCGCGGGGGACATCGACGTCCACATCGTCACCCATGAGCAGGCCGCGAAGGGCCGGGGGAGGATCCCGGTCCGCCGGGTGACCGACCTGGGCCGGACCCGTGCCGTCGCCGGCTGGCTGATCGGTCTGGCCGGGCCGCCGCTGCTGGCGCTGGTGCTGACCAACGTCGAGGGCCTGGGCCTCTCCACCGACATGCTGCTCTTCCTGTCGCTGACGGTCTGCGCGGCCCTGGTGGGCGGGCTGTACCCGGCGGTGGCCTCGGCCCTGGTCGGTTCCTCCGCGCTCAACTACTACTTCGCGCCGCCGATACACACCTTCACCATCTCCTCGCCGCAGAACATCATGGCGGTGGCGATATTCACCGCCGTGGCCATCGCGGTGGCGTCGGTGGTCGACCTCGCCGCCCGGCGGACCCACCAGGCGGCCCGCAGCCAGACCGAGGCGCAGACGCTCGGCGCGCTGGCCGGCACGGTGCTGCGCGGGGCGCCGAGCGGGGACGGGGTGCTGACGGCGCTGCTGGAGCAGGTCCGGGAGACCTTCCAACAGGAGTCGGCGGCGTTCCTGGAACGGGCCGACCCGGTCGGCCCCTGGCAGCCGGTGGCGACGGCCGGTCCGCGCCCGCCGGAGCGGCCGGAGACCGCGGACGTGGACGTGCCGGTCGGCGACACGCTGGCACTGGCGCTGCGCGGGCGGGTGCTGCCCGCCGAGGACCGCCGGCTGCTCGGTGCCTTCGCCGCCCAGGCCGCCGTGGTGCTGGAGCGCCGCCGGCTGGCCGGCGAGGCCGCCGCCGCCCGCCGGGAGGCCGAGGGGAACCGGATCCGGACCGCCCTGCTGGCCGCCGTCTCGCACGATCTGCGCACCCCGCTCGCCGGCATCAAGGCGTCGGTCAGCTCGCTCCGCTCGGAGGACGTCGAGTGGGACGAGGAGGACGAGGCCGAGCTGCTGGCCGGGATCGAGGCCGGGGCCGACCGGCTCGACCACCTGATCAACAACCTGCTCGACATGAGCCGGCTGCAGACCGGGACGGTCACCCCGCTGATCCAGGAGACCGACCTGGACGAGGTGGTGCCGTTCGCGCTCGGCGGGGTGCCGCCGGAGGCCGTCCGGCTGGACGTTCCCGAGACCCTGCCGATGATCCGGGCCGACGGGGGGTTGCTGGAGCGTGCGCTCGCCAACCTGGTCGAGAACGCCGTCAAGTACAGCCCGGTCGGGGTCCGGGTGCTGGTCAAGGCGGACGCGCTGCACCCGGCGGGCGGTCGGAGCCGGGTCGAGCTGCGGATCGTCGACCGGGGGCCGGGGGTGCCGGAGGACGCCAAGGAGCGGATCTTCGCGCCGTTCCAGCGGTACGGGGACGCACCGCGCGGTGCCGGGGTGGGCCTCGGGCTCGCGGTGGCGCGCGGCTTCGTCGAGGCGATGGACGGCACCGTGACCGCCGAGGACACCCCGGGCGGCGGGCTGACCATGGTCGTCACCCTGCCCGCCGTCGACCGCCCGCCCGAAACCGGGGAGCCGCCCGAGCCGCTCGCGCCGCCCGAACCGGGCGGTGGCGGTGGCGCCGGGCAGGCCGACACCGGACAGGCCGACACCGGACAGGCCGACACCGGGCAGGCCGGAGCCGGTCCGGTCCGGACCGACGGGGCCGGGCCCGACGGTCCGGCCGTCAACACGGCCCCCTCGTGATCACTCCTGCCACACACGACCACTTCCGATCCGACAGCCCGAAAGGCGGAGCCCGCATGACCCGGGTCCTCGTCGTGGACGACGAACCGCAGATCGTCCGCGCGCTGGTGATCAACCTCAAGGCCCGCAAGTACGAGGTCGACGCCGCGCATGACGGCGCGAGCGCCCTGGAGCTCGCCGCCGCCCGCCATCCCGACGTCGTCGTCCTCGACCTCGGCCTGCCCGACATGGACGGTGTCGAGGTGATCAGGGGCCTGCGCGGCTGGACGCGCGTGCCGATCATCGTGCTCTCCGCCCGGCACGCCTCGGACGAGAAGGTCGAGGCACTGGACGCGGGTGCCGACGACTACGTGACCAAGCCCTTCGGCATGGACGAGCTGCTGGCCCGGATGCGCGCCGCCGTCCGCCGGGCCGAGCCCGTGGCCGGGGAGGACGACTCCCTGGTGGTCACGGACGGCTTCACGGTCGACCTCGCGGCGAAGAAGGTGAACCGGGACGGCGCGGACATCCGCCTCACCCCGACCGAGTGGCACCTGCTGGAGGTGCTGGTCCGCAACGCGGGCCGGCTGGTCAGCCAGACCCAGCTGCTCCAGGAGGTCTGGGGCCCCGCCTACCGCACCGAGACCAACTACCTCCGGGTCTACCTCGCCCAGCTCCGCCGGAAGCTGGAGCGCGATCCCTCGCACCCGCGCCACTTCATCACCGAGCCGGGCATGGGCTACCGCTTCGAGAGCTGACCGGCGGGGCCGGGAGCCGGGTCGTCGCGGGTCCGGGGCGTGACGGGGCGGGGGCCGGACCGGTGGTCCGCCCGCGCCCGCTCCGGGGCCCGTCCGCGGCCTCCCGGCCGCCCCGGACGGGCCCCGGAGGCCCTCGCGGCCTGCCGCCGGGGGCCCGGAAACCGGTACCCTTCCGACATGAGTGGTGACAACAGCAGCGGCCAGCAGCAGGGGCGCTTCCGCCGCATGCTCAGCCGGCTGACCTCCTCCGCGGAGGAGCTGCAGGCCGAGGAGCTGCGCCAGGAGAGTGCCGCGGAGACGGGCTGCACTCCGATCGCCAGCTGCGGGGACCGCCAACTGGTCACCGTGGCCGGCACGCTGCGTACCGTGACGCTCCGACCGCGGGCCGGCGTGCCCGCCCTGGAGGCGGAGCTCTTCGACGGCACCGAGGCGCTGGACGTGGTCTGGCTCGGGCGCCGCTCCATCACGGGTATCGAACCCGGTCGCAGGCTCGTCGCCAGCGGCCGGATCAGTCACGCGCGCGGGCGCCGGGTGCTCTTCAACCCCCGCTACGAGCTGCGTCCGGTCGGACACGGGAGCGAATGAGCGTGAGCAACCAGCCCGGCGGCGACCCCGCCGCCCAGCCCGGCCTGGTCAAGACGGCCCCGGGCGGCGACGACGAGGCGGCCCGCCAGGCGGCGGCCTCGCGGGAGGCCGCCGACACGGTGATGAAGGCCTTCGGCGGGATCCGGGGCATGGTCGACATGACCCTGCCCGGCCTGGTCTTCATCGTCACCTACAACATCACCCACAAGGTGCCGGCCGCCGCCTGGGCCGCGCTGGCGCTGAGCGCGCTGTTCGTGGTGGCCCGGCTGGCCAAGCGGGAGACCGTCCAGCACGCCTTCAGCGGGGTGTTCGGGGTCGCCATCGGCGCCTGGATCTCGATGAAGACCGGCAAGGCGGAGAACTTCTACCTGCCCGGCCTGCTGTGGAACGTCGGCTACTGCGTGGGGCTGGCGGTCTCGGCGCTGGTCCGCTGGCCGCTGATCGGCCTGATGCTGGGCCCGGTCACCGGCGAGATGTTCACCTGGCGCAAGGAGAACCCGGGCCGACTGGCCGCCTACACCAAGGCGACCTGGGCCTGGGTGGCGATCATGGGCATCAAGCCGGTGATCCTCTTCCCGCTGTACTTCACCCACAACGTCAACCTGCTGGGCTGGCTCAAGGTCGCCCTGGGCATCCCGCCACTGCTGCTGGCGATGTACGTGACCTGGCAGATCCTGTTGAAGGCGCCGCCGCCGATCAAGGCCCAGCTGGACGACGAGGAGCCGGCCGCTCCGGCGGCGCGGGTCGGCCAGGAGCCCGGGGTGTACGAGGCCCAGTCGCACGTCCAGCCGCACGTCCAGCCGCACGTCCAGCCGCACGTCCAGCCACACGCCAGGCCGCACGAGCCGTCGTCGCCGGGGCAGTAGCGCGCGCCGGTACCCGCACCGGACGGCCGAGGGGCCCGTACTCGAACCGAGTACGGGCCCCTCGACGTCGCCCGCGGGCGCTGCGGCGCCGCTCGGGCCGCTACTGGGCGCCGGAGGTGGCGGAGAGCAGGTTCTCCAGCTCCTCCTCGCGCTCCTGGGCCGCGACGAAGAGCAGCTCGTCGCCGCCCTCCAGGGTGTCGTCCTTGCGCGGCACCAGGACCCGGCCCTCGCGGATGATCGTCACCAGCGCGGTGTCCGGCGGCCACGGCACGTCGCCGACCCGGGTGCCGACCAGTTCGGTGTCGGCGGCGAGGGTCAGCTCGACCAGGTTGGCGTTGCCCTGGCTGAAGCGCATCAGCCGGACCAGGTCGCCGACGCTCACCGCCTCCTCGACCAGGGCGGACATCAGGCGCGGGGTGGAGACGGCGACGTCCACGCCCCAGGACTCGTTGAAGAGCCACTCGTTCTTGGGGTTGTTCACCCGGGCGACCACCCGCGGCACGCCGTACTCGGTCTTCGCGAGGAGCGACACGACCAGGTTGACCTTGTCGTCACCGGTCGCGGCGATCACCACGTGGCAGCGCTGCAGGGCGGCCTCGTCCAGGGAGGTGATCTCGCAGGCGTCGGCCAGCAGCCACTCCGCCATGGGCACCCGCTCCACCGAGATGGAGTTCGGGTTCTTGTCGATCAGCAGGACCTCGTGGCCGTTCTCCAGCAGCTCGCCCGCGATCGAGCGGCCGACGGCGCCGGCTCCGGCAATGGCGACTCGCATCAGTGGCCCTCCTTCTCCGGGCCCTGCGCGAACGCGGCCTCGACGGCCGTCAGGTCGGCCCGGCGCAGCATCACGTGCACCAGGTCGCCCTCCTGCACCACCATCTGGGACGTCGGCAGGACGCCCTCGCCGAGCCGGGTGACGAACGACACCCGGGAGCCGGAGGCCTCCTCCAGCGCGCTCAGCCGGTGGCCGACCCACTCCGGGTTGTAGGCGACCTCGGCGAGCTGGACGGCGCCGCTCGGGTCCTGCCAGAGCGGCTCGGAGCCGCTCGGCAGCAGTCGGCGCAGCA
The DNA here is from genome assembly GCF_036013975.1 of Kitasatospora sp. NBC_00458. NCBI lineage: Bacteria > Bacillati > Actinomycetota > Actinomycetes > Kitasatosporales > Streptomycetaceae > Kitasatospora > Kitasatospora sp. NBC_00458. Next base: position 3,165,573 of record NZ_CP107904.1, on the reverse strand, counting down.
TCTGGTCGGCCGTCCAGCGGACGGTGGCGACGGTGGGGATGCCGAGGCGCTGGTAGACCTCGGCGCGCCGGGGGTCGTAGATCCGGGCCGCGACGTTCTCCACGCCGAAGTTCTCCCGGGCGACCCGGGCGGCGATGATGTTGGAGTTGTCACCGCTGGAGACGGCGGCGAAGGCTCCCGCCTCCTCGATGCCGGCCTCCCGCAGGGTGTCCTGGTCGAAGCCGACGCCGGTCACCCGGCGGCCGTTGAACCCGGCGCCCAGTCGGCGGAAGGCCGTCGGGTCCTGGTCCACCACGGCCACCGAGTGGCCCTGTTTCTCCAGCGCTCGGGCGAGGGCGGAGCCCACCCGGCCGCAGCCCATGATGACGATGTGCACCGGCGCTACCTCACCCGTCCCGTTGGGGCCTTGACCTGCGCAAACACCGCTGTTCTCCGTTTCCCCGCCCCGGTGTCCGGGGTGGGCGTCCTCGTGTGGCTCGGTACGACAACCTGAGTGTTGCCCGCCTGCTCGTATCCGACACGCTAGCCGGTCCACCGAACACAGTCGCGACGAAGGGGGGGATGTCCGTCGGACCCGGCGGCCGACTACCCCTACGATTCCTTAACGTGCCTATGCCGACTGACCTACCGAAACGCATCCTGATCGGGCGTGCGTTGCGCAGCGACAAGCTCGGGGAGACGCTGCTCCCCAAGCGCATCGCGCTGCCCGTCTTCGCCTCGGACGCGCTCTCCTCGGTCGCGTACGCGCCCGAGGAGATCCTGCTGACCCTCTCCCTGGCGGGTGCCTCGGCCATCCACTTCTCGTGGCAGATCGGCGTCGTCGTCGCCATCGTGATGCTCGCGGTGGTGGCCTCGTACCGGCAGAACGTGCACGCGTACCCGAGCGGCGGCGGCGACTACGAGGTCGCCACCGTGAACCACGGCCCCAACTCGGGCCTGGTGGTCGCCAGCGCGCTGATGGTCGACTACATCCTGACCGTGGCGGTGTCCACCACCTCCGGCGTGGCCAACGTGGTCTCGGCGGTGCCCGCGCTGCGCGGCCACGAGCTGACCCTGTCCGTCGTCGTGGTGATCGTGCTGATGGGCATGAACCTGCGCGGCGTCCGGGAGTCCGGCTCGGCCTTCGCCGTCCCGACGTACGCCTTCATGGTGGGCGTGCTCGGCATGGTGGTGTACGGCGTGGTCCGGCACTTCGGCCTGGGGCAGGACATGCCCGCCGAGAGTGCGGGCTTCCACCTGCAGCCGACCGCCGGGAACGAGTCGCTGGCCGGGTTCGCGATGGTGTTCCTGCTGCTGAAGGCGTTCTCGTCGGGCTGTGCCGCGCTCACCGGCGTGGAGGCGATCTCCAACGGCGTGCCGGCGTTCCGCAAGCCGAAGAGCAAGAACGCGGCGACCACCCTGCTGATGATGGCGAGCATCGCCGTCGTGATGTTCATGGGCATCATCTGGCTGGCCCGGCTCACCGGGGTCCAGATGGCCGAGGAGCCCGAGCAGCAGCTGGGCGGCGCCCCCGGCGACTACCACCAGAAGACCGCGCTGGCGCAGATCAGCGAGGCGGTCTTCTCGAACTTCACGCCCGGCTTCTACTTCGTCGCCGCCGTCACCGGGCTGATCCTGGTGCTGGCCGCCAACACCGCGTTCAACGGCTTCCCGGTGCTCGGCTCGATCCTCGCCCAGGACCGCTACCTGCCGCGCCAGCTGCACACCCGCGGGGACCGGCTGGCCTTCTCCAACGGCATCATCCTGCTGGCGCTGGCCGCGATCCTGTTCATCATCGCCTTCGACGCGGACCCGACCCGGCTGATCCAGCTGTACATCGTGGGCGTCTTCGTGTCCTTCAACATGAGCCAGTCCGGCATGATCCGGCACTGGACCAGGCTGCTGCGCACGGAGACCGACCAGGCCAAGCGCCGGCACATGCAGCGCAGCCGGGCGATCAACACCTTCGGCCTGGTGATGACCATGGCCGTGCTCATCGTGGTGCTCGCCACCAAGATCAGCCACGCCTGGATCGCGATCGCCGCGATGGTCGTGCTGTTCGTGATGATGAAGGCGATCCGCCGGCACTACGACCGGGTGTCCGCGGAGCTGGTCGCCGCCGAGGAGCCGGACGACGTGGTGCTGCCCACCCGGGTGCACGCCATCGTGCTGGTCTCCAAGCTGCACAAGCCGGCGCTGCGGGCCCTCGCCTACGCGCGGCTGGCCCGGGCGCACACGCTGGAGGCGGTGACCGTCAACGTCGACCCGGCGGACACCGCGGCGCTCCGCGAGGAGTGGGACGAGCGGGGCATCGAGGTGCCGCTCAAGGTGCTGGACTCGCCGTTCCGCGAGATCACCGGCCCGGTGCTGGACTACGTGAAGAACCTGCGCCGCAGCAGCCCGCGCGACGTGGTGTCGGTCTACATCCCGGAGTACGTGGTCGGTCACTGGTACGAGCACCTGCTGCACAACCAGAGCGCGCTGCGGCTCAAGGGCCGGCTGCTGTTCAAGCCCGGGGTGATGGTGACCTCGGTGCCGTGGCAGCTGGAGTCGTCCGAACGGCGTAAGCCGCAGAAGGCCTGGTCGGCGCCGGGTGCCGTCCGTCGAGGTGAGCCGCGGGCGCCGAAGGCCGTAAAGTCGGAGGTCTCCGCAAAGCCCGACGGCACGACCGCCGCCTCCGCTGACAGCAGCAAGGACTCCTCCCAGTGACCCGCAACACCCCGTCCCGTTCGTCCGGCTCGTCCGGTGGCTCCCGGTCCGGCGCCTCCGGCAAGGGCTCCAGCAAGGGCGGCGCCGGCAAGCCCGGTCAGGTCGCCCGGCCGCGCTGGGGCAAGCCGTTCCGGCCGGCGGCCACCGACCGCGAAGGCTTCACCGCGCAGACGGCGCCGCTCGCGCCGGAGGAGCGCGCCCCGGAGCAGCCGGAGCGTGCCGAGCGCCCGGAGCGTGCCGAACGCGCCAAGCGTGCCGAGCGGTCCGAGCGCCGGGAGCCGCGCGCGGAGCAGCCGAAGGACGGTGCGCGCCCGCGCAAGCAGGCGGTGCGGCCGCCCCGCGCGCTGCGCTCCACGACCCGTGCGCCGCGGGCCGAGGCCGCGCCCCGGGGCCCCGGCGGCGACCCGCTGGTCGGCGAGCGCTACGAGGTCGAGGTCGGCCCGGTGGCGCACGGCGGCGGGCACTGCGTGGCCCGGCACGAGGGCCGGGTGCTGTTCGTCCGGCACACGCTGCCGGGCGAGAAGGTGATCGTCCAGGTCACCGACGGGACCACCAAGTCCCGGTTCCTGCGTGCCGACGCGGTGGAGGTGCTGGAGCCCGCCAAGGAGCGGATCGCCCCGCCGTGCCCGTTCTCCGGCCCCGGCAAGTGCGGTGGCTGCGACTGGCAGCACGTGTCTCCCGGCGGGCAGCGCAAGCTCAAGGTGCAGGTGCTCACCGAGCAGCTGGCCAAGCTCGCGGGCCTGACCCCGGCCGAGGCCGGCTGGGACGGCAGCGTCGAACCGGTCGGCGGGAAGCTGCCGCCCGGTGAGGTCCCCGCCTGGCGGACCCGGGTGCAGTACGCCGTCGACCCGGACACCGGCAAGGTGGGGCTGCGCAAGCACCGCTCCCACGACATCCAGCCGGTCGACCGCTGCCTGATCGCCGCCCCTGGCGTCACCGAGCTGGGCATCGAGGCCCGGGACTGGCCGGGCATCGTCTCGGTCGAGGCGATCGCCGCGTCCGGTTCCTCCGACCGCCAGGTGGTGCTCACCCCGGCGCCGGGCGCTCAGCTGCCGCTGGTCGAGCTCGACCAGCCGGTCTCGATCACCCGGATCGACGAGCAGGGCGACCCGCACCGGGTGCACGGCCGCAACTTCGTCCGCGAGCGCGCGGCCGGGCGGACCTGGCGGGTCAGCGACGGCGGCTTCTGGCAGATCCACCCGGAGGCCCCGGAGACCCTGGTCGACGCGGTGCTGGACGGCCTGGACCCGCAGTGGGGCGAGAACGCGCTCGACCTGTACTGCGGCGTGGGCCTGTTCGCGGGCGCGCTGGCCGACCGGGTCGGCGAGGAGGGTGCGGTGCTCGGCATCGAGTCCTCCAAGCAGGCGGTGGCCGACGCCAAGCACAACCTGGCGGCGCTGGAGAACGTCCGGATCGAGTGCGACCGGGTGGAGAAGCTGCTGCCGCGCACCGGTATCACCGCCACCGACCTGATCGTCCTCGACCCGCCGCGCGCGGGCGCCGGGCGGGAGACCGTTGCGCACCTGGCCGGGCTCGGTGCCCGCCGGATCGCGTACGTGGCCTGCGACCCGGCGGCGCTCGCCCGGGACCTGGCGTTCTTCCGCGAGGGCGGCTACCGGCCGGTCTCGCTGCGGGCCTTCGACCTGTTCCCGATGACGCACCACTTCGAGTGCGTGGCGATCCTGGAGCCGGCCGGGGGCGAGTAGGCAGTCGCTCCGCGGCGCCGGACGCGGGCGGCCGCCCCTCCGGGGCCGGCCGGACGGTGTGGACGTGACGGAGGCGGTGCCCGGGGTTGTCCCGGGCACCGCCTCCGTCGTCCGTCCCGGGGCCGGGCGGCACGCGTACGGGCGCCGTCCGCCGTCCGCCGCGGCGCCCGTGCCGTGCGTCGTCGATGGTGAGGGGTGCCGTCCGTGGTGGAGCCCGGGCCGCCGGGCGCGCGGCGGGGGCTCAGCGCAGGTTCTGCTCCTCTTCCTCGACGCCGTGCGGCAGGGTGATGCCGTGCTGGGCGGCCAGCCGGATCAGCCCGGCGATCCGGCCTTCGTAGGCCTGGACGCCGTCGGCGTCCCCCTCGGCCCGGGCGGCCGCGAGTTCCTTGCGGGCCTGGGTGAGCTGCTCGTGCAGCTCCTGGTCGAACATGGCTGTCATTGCCGGCCTCCACACCGGTCGGTGCCGCTCCAGGGAATGCTCAGGGCACTTCAGGTTCTCCGAAGGTGAAGAACTCTTCAAGTCTCACTCTCCGTGGGCGCCCGCGCGTCGCCGCCCGCGCTCGGCGTGCGTGCGCGCGCCCTTGTTGTGCTAGCACTTCAGCGCTAGCTTGAGATTCATGGGTAAGAAACAGCTGAACGTCCGGGTGGACGCGATCACCGCCGAAATGGCCCGGGAACGGGCGGAGCAGCAGGGGATCAGCATGAACCAGTACATCGAGCGCCTGGTCCAGCAGGACATGGGCGAGGCCGGGCGCGCGTTCGTCGACGCGGCCGCGCAGTTCATGAAGGAGTACGAGACGGCCTTCCTCGCCGAGTTCGGCGAGCAGCGCGGCGGAGCCGACCTCCAGGACGTGCGCCGTTGAACCTGGAGGTCGACCTCTCGTGGCTGCTCATGACCGCCGAGCAGTACACGCCCGGTGACCCGCAGGTCACCGACTACGGGTCGCTGCTCGCGGCGGTCTCCCGGCACCAGGCCGAGATCTTCGACATCGCCGTCTACCCGGAACCGCAGGACCGGGCCGCGGCGCTGATGCACCAGCTGATCCGGGTGCCGGCCCTGGAGAAGACCAACGAACTGTTCGCCACCGCCGTCGCCTACGCCTACCTGGTGGCCAGCGGCTGCACGGTCGCGACCACCGCCCGCGAGGTGCGCAGCCTCGCCCGGGCCATCCGAGAGGGGCGGCTGAGCGTCTCCGGGGTGGCGGACCGGCTGGCCGCGTGGGTGGTGGACGAGGCCGAGGAGGAGGGCGTCAGCGGTGAGGAGGACGAGGACTCGGACTGAGGCTCACCCGGCGGGGGTTCCGGCCGCCTCGGTCGCGGCCGTCGCGGACTCGGTCCCGGTCGCGGGCTCGGCGGGCTCACCGGCGGGCTCGGCCGGCTCGGCGATGAGCGCCGTGGCGAAGGGGCGGAAGCCCGCGCGTCGGTAGATCCGGGCCACGTCCTCGTCGGCGGCGGACAGGAAGACCGTCCGCACACCGGTGGCCCGGGCGTGCTCGACCAGCGCCGCGGTGACCGCGAGACCGAGACCGCGCCGGCGAGCCGTCGGGAGGGTCCCGACGCCGGCCACCTCGGTGACCGTGCCCACCGGGTTGTGCTGGCCCGCGCAGAGCGGCGTCCCGTCCTGGAAGGCGGCGGCGAGCACGGTGTGACCCGAGGCGATCCGCCCCGCCGTCCGCTCCGCCGTGCCGTTGGCCGCCAACTCCAGTGCCAGTGCCGTCAGTTCCTCCGGCCCGGCGCTGCCCAGGCCGGTGCCGGGCTCGCCGAACGCCAGGTGCGGGACGGCGACCGCGGCCGCCAGCGCCGGATCGTCGGCGGCCAGCACCCGGACCGCGACACCGTCCGTTCCGCCGTCCGCGCCGGACCCGCCGTCCGCGCCGGGGCCGTCCTCCGGCCCCAGCACCAGCAGCGGGTGCTCGTGCACCACCAGTCCCGCCTCCTCCACCGCCGCGCGCAGCAGCGGATCGTGCTCGGCCACCCACTCGAAGGCCTCCGGCAGCCCCAGCTCGCGCTGGCGCTCCAGCACCCGGCGGACGTCCCCGGCGGTGGCGGCCGGGCCGTCGTGGCCCAGCGCGGGTCGGGCGTAGTACGGCCAGCCCGCGCCCTCGCGGACGAAGAGGCTGAGCGGTCCGAAGTCCTCGACGCGGGCGGCCGCCCGCGGGACCGCGTCGTAGTAGCGCTCGATCTCGTCGAGGAGGGCGCGCGGGGCGGGGGCGGCGGAGTCATGATCGGCAGAAGTCACGCCGTGCATCCAAGCAGGGCCGTCGCGTTCCCGCCACGGTATTTGTCAGACCGGAGGAGCCGCCCCGGCCATCGGTGCGCATGCGTCCGGCCCTACGGGGGCAAGGCCCGGCAGCCGCCCGCCGTCGGCCTGCCCGGGCATTTCGGCGCGATTGTTGCCGAACGCTTACAGGCCGGGCGATCTTGCGTGTGGGCCGCGTGGCATCCTGGGGCCTTTACAGCTCTGCCGGACGGGAACGGCGGACGTCCGCGCTGGGTGAAGCGAGGGGGATGGACAGGCTCATGAAGCTCTGCTTTCTGGTGGAGGAGCACTACCGGCACGACGGCATGCCGCTCGACGTGGTGCGTCAACTCACCGCGTGGGGACACCGGGTGGACGTGCTGCGCCCCGGCGACTCGCTGATGGCCGTGTCCGAGGCGGTCCGCGCCGGAAGCCATGACGCCTGGGTGCTCAAGACCGTCTCCGGCGGTCCCGGCCTCACCCTGCTGGAGGCGGCCGCCGCCGTCGGCCTCACCACCGTCAACGACGCCCGCTCCATCCGCGGCGTCCGCGACAAGGCCCTCGCCTCCGTGATCGCCCGCACCCGGGGCCTGCCCGTCCCCGTCACCTACGCGGCCGCCCGCTGGGAGCGCCTCGCCGAGATCCCGGCCGCCGAGTACCCGCTGGTCGTCAAGCCCGCCGACGGCAGCTCCGGGCGGGCCGTGCGCTTCGTCCGCGACCCCGGGCACCTCGCCGAACTCGGCCCGCTGCTGGCCGGTGAGGGCCTGCTGATCGCCCAGCCCTACGTGCCCAACTCCGGCACGGACCTCAAGGTGTACTGCGTCGACGGGGAGCTGTACGCCACCGAGCGCCGCTCCCCGCTCAACCCGGACCAGGGGGTGCGGGAGCGGCAGGTGCCGCTCGCCGCCGAGGTCGCGCGGATCGCCGGGCAGGTCGGGGAGGTGTTCGGGCTCGACCTCTACGGTGTCGACGTGCTGCTCGGACCGGACGGGCCGGTGGTCGTCGACATCAACGACTTCCCCAGCTTCCGGCAGGTGCCCGATGCGGTCGCGCGGGTCGCGCGGGCGGTGCTCCGGCTGGCCAGGACCGGTACGGCCGTCACCGCGCCGGCGACCCTGGGCGCGGCGGGGCTGGGTGCCCCGGGGCTGGGCTCGGCGGCCCTGGGGGCGGCGGCCCTGGTCCCTTCGGGCCCGCACGCGCCCGGCCTGGCCGGCGGGCCGCTGCCGGGTGAGCCCGGCGTGACGGTGGGGGGCGCGCCGGAGCCGGTGCGGATGCCCGTCCAGGGCGGCGGCGCGGTGGGAGCGGGCGTCGGCGCGGCGGGCGTCGGCGGCGCGATATGAGGATCTGCCTGCTCACCTCCGCCCCGGACCACCCGCTCCTCGCCGCCACCGCCGCACTGCTGACCGCCGGCGGCCACCGGGTCGAGAGCCTCGACCCCGCCGCCGGCGCACCGGCCGGGCTGCTCGGCCCCGGGCCGCTCGCCGACGTCTACCTGCTCAAGGCCCACACCCCGCAGGGCCTGGCGCTCGCCCGCCACCTGGAGGAGCGCGGCGCACCCGTCGTCAACCCGGCCGCCGCCACCGAACTCTGCCAGGACCGCACCGCCATGGCCGACCTCGCGGACCGGGCCGGTCTGCCGTTCGCGGCCACCCGCACCGTCGCCGACCCGGCCGAGCTGGTCGCGCTGCTCGATCGGCCGGGCGAACCGGTGGCGGGGACCGGGTCCGCTGCGCCGATCGGCTTCCCCTTCGTCGTCAAGAGCCGCCACAGCCGCCGCGGCGACCTCGTGGCCCGGGTCGACGACGCGGCCCGGCTGCGCGCCCTCGCGGAGCAGTGGCCCGGCGAACCCCTCGTCGTCCAGCCCTACCTGGCGAGCACCGGCTGGGACCAGAAGCTGTGGGTCGTCGCGGGGCAGGTGTTCTGTGCCCGCCGACGCTCCGAGCTCGCCGACCCGGGAACCGTCGAACTCCCAGACGGTGGAGGCGCGTTCGGCCCGGCGGAGCTGCCTGCGGACCGCGCCCTGCTCGCGCTCCGGGTCGGCGAGGTGTTCGGCCTCGACGTGTACGGCGTCGACCTTCTCGACGGGCCCGCCGAACCGGTCGTCGTCGACGTCAACGCGTTCCCCGGCATCCGGGGGCAGGCCGGTGCGCCCGAGGCGCTGGCCGCCCTCGCCCTGCGGGTCGGCGGGGCGAGCGCGCGAACCGTTCCGGCGCAGCGATCGGCCGCGGCCGAGGCGGGGGCCTAGCCGCGGCGGGGGCGGGGGTGGGGGCTGGTGCCGTCGGCCGTGGGGTGCTCGGTGCCCCCCGGGAGCCCGCCCCGGACGGGCGCTCCTCGGACGGGCGGTCCCCGGACGGGCGGTCCGGCGGATGCGGGCCCGCGCGGCGCCGGTCGTTAGGCTGGCCCCTCCGGCCGGACCACGCGACCGGATGGCGAGAGAAGACGGACCCTTGCTGCAGGACATCGAGCCCTACCTGGCCTGCCCGCACTGCGCGCAGGCGCTCACCCTCGACGGGCGCACGCTGCGCTGCCCCGGCGGGCACAGCCACGACCTCGCCAAACAGGGCTACGTCAGCCTGCTCGCCGGCGACGCCCACACCGGCACCGGCGACACCGCCGAGATGGTCGCCGCCCGCAGCGACTTCCTCGCCGCCGGCCACTACCGGCCGATCTCCGACGCCCTCGCCGGGGCCGCCACCGCCGCCGCGCCCGAAGGGCTCGTCGTCGACCTCGGCGCCGGCACCGGCCACTACCTCGCGCACGTCCTCGACGCCCTGCCCGACCGGCCCGGCGCCGCCCTCGACATCTCCAAGTACGCGCTGCGCCGCGCCGCCAGGGCCCACCCCCGGATCGGCGCCGTGGTCTGCGACGCCTGGCGGCCGCTACCGCTGCTGGACGCCTCCGCAGGGCTGGTGCTCAACGTCTTCGCACCGCGCAACGGCCCGGAGATCCGCCGTGTGCTGCGCCCCGGCGGCACCCTGCTGCTGGTCTCGCCCACCCCGCGCCACCTGCGCGAACTCGTCGCGGCCCTCGGCCTGCTCTCGGTCGACGAGGAGAAGCAGCGCCGGATCGACGAGAAGCTCGGGCCCTACCTGACGCCCGCCGGGCGGCGCGAGGTCGAGTTCACGCTGCGGCTCTCGGCCGGGGACGTGCGGACCGTGGTGGGCATGGGCCCCAGCGCCTGGCACACCGACCCGGAGCTGCTGGCGGAGCGGCTCGCCGCACTTCCCGACCCCGTCGAGGTGACCGCCTCCGTCACCGTCGCCGCCTACCGGCGCTGAGGACCCGGACGTCGGCTGCGGGCCCCGGGCGCGTGCCCCGAGCGCGGGCGTCGGGGTGGAAGCCCGGGTGACAGGTCGGGCGCCGGGCCCGGGCTGCGGGGGCGGGTCCCGGGGCGGGTTCGAGCGGCTTCGGGGCGGCTTCGGAGGCGGCTTCGGAAGCGGTGGAACCGAAGGACGGGCCGGGACGGACGCCCGGGGCGGCGGAACCGCCGGTGCCGCGCCCGCGGGGCGACCCCGATGGGATGAATCTGCCGGGCAGGCACGTTTCTGCCGCGCGACCGGAGGCTAACGTCCGACGGGTGAACCGCGACGCCACCCGGCCCGCCGTGCCGGCCCACCCCCAGCAGCGCACCCCGGAGCCCGGCCCGCCGGACGTCCGGCGGCCGACCGTCGAGGAGGTCCGGCTCACCTCGTTCAAGTCCTACCGGCGCGCGGTGCTGCCCCTCGCGCCCCTCACCGTGCTGCACGGGCCCGCCGGTGTCGGCAAGTCCAACGCGCTCGACGCCCTCGCCGTGCTCTCCCGGTTCGCGCTCGGCGAGGAGATCGCCGACTCCCTCGACGGCCTGCCCGGCGCCACCGGCCCGCTCGCCACCCCCGTCCGCGGCGGCCTGATCGGCTGCGTCCCGCACGGCCGCAACGCCGTCATCCTCGGCTGCACCGTCCGTTCCGCCGACGGCCCCGTCGGACTGGAGATCGTCGTCCGCACCGACGGACCCGTCCGGATCGCCCGGGAACGGCTGACCCTCGACGGCCGGCCCCTCGTCGAGACCGGCGAACAGGACCTCCGGAACCGGCGGGTCAACGTCAGCTGGCACAACGACACCAGGCAGGGCGACATCCGCGCGCCCTTCCCCAGCGGCACCCTGATCACCGCCCAGATCCCGCTGCGCGTCGCCGGGTCCTCACCCGGCGAGCGGAAGGTCCTGGCCGCCGCCGAGCAACTCCTCACCGCGCTCCGCGAGGTCTTCCCCGTCCACCCCGTGCCCGCCCTGATGCGCGGCTGGGCCCGCCCCGACCCGCACGCCCGGCTGGTCGGCACCGCCGCCAACATCTCCGCCGTCATCGCCCGGCTCGGCAACGAATGCGGCCGCCGGTACGGCCAACTGCTGCGCGTCGTCCAGGCCGCCGCGCCGCACCCGCTGCTCGGACTCGACCTCGCGCACCGCGGCAGCGGAGCCGACCGGCGGGTGCTCGCCGTCTTCGACGAAGGCGTCCTCGGCCGCACCGGCGCCGACCAGGCCTCCGACGGCATGCTCCGCCACCTCGCCTTCGCCGCCGTGCTGCTCACCGGCGCCGGGGTGCTCGACCTCGACGTGGCCGCGGAGGTGCCGTGGGCGCACCGGCAGCTCACCGTGCTCGCCGAGGACCTCGGCGCCGGGCTCGGCACCGAGCAGACCGCCTCGCTGCTCCGGCTCGCCCGGGACATGTCCGGCCGCAACCAGCTGCGGGTGCTCGCCACCCTCCAGGAGCCGGCCGCCGCCCGGGAGGCGCTCGGCGGGCCCGGCGAACTGCCGCCCGGGGCCGCGCTGGTGGAGTGCCGGCGGGACCCGGACTCCGGGCACACCGTGCTGCGCACCGAGACGGCCCGGGTGCCGGCCCAGGCGGTGCGGGGCGCGGGGCCGGGCTCCGGGACGCTCTCCCCGGGAGAGGCGTCCGGGGCGGTCGGGCCGGGCGCGGGTGGCCTCGGGGTGCCCGCCGGCGAGGTGCCGGGCGGCGGTGCGGTAGACCTGGACGGATGAACGAACGAGAGACGGAGTCCGCGGCCCCGACCCTGGACGGGCTGCGGCAGCGGCTGGTGGAGTTCGCCGCGGCGCGCCGCTGGGAGCCCTTCCACACCCCCAAGAACCTGGCGTCGGCGCTGACCGTGGAGGCCGGTGAGCTGCTGGAGATCTTCCAGTGGCTCACCCCCGAGCAGGCGTCGGCGGTGATGACCGACCCGGACCGCGCGCACCGGGTGCGGGACGAGGTGGCCGACGTGCTCGCCTACCTGCTCCAGTTCTGCACCGCCGTCGGGGTCGACCCGCTGACCGCGCTGGCCGCCAAGATCGAGCGGAACGAGCTGCGCTTCCCGGCACCCGGAGCCGCGGTGGAGGAGGGTGACGTCAACCCCGGGAGCGGCTCCTAGCCCCTTCGGGGGACGAAAGTTCTCCACAGCCCCCGGGTTTTCCACAGGCTCCCGGCTGTCGAGCGCGGACCCTCCCGCTTCGGCGCACGCTTTCGCCGTGACCGCGGGCACGGTGTCCGCGAGCGACGGAGAGGTGGCCGCACATGGAGGCGCTGCGACTGATCAGGACGTCCCGGCACGCGCTGGCGGAAACCAGGAACGTCCCGGACGTACTGGCCGAGGCGCGGCAGGCCGCGCTGCTCACCGAGGCGGTGGGGGCCCGGCTGGCCGAGTCCGAGGACGGTGAACTCGCCGGACTGGGGCAGCAGTTGTCCGAGTCGGCGGCCCACGCGGCAGGCTGCCTGGACCAGTCGGCGGGCGACGCCTCGGTGATGTCCGCCTTCGGGCTCGGCGGCCGGGCCGGGCGGCTCACCGAACTGGGCGAGCCGGGCCCGGCCCTGGGTGAGCTCGGCAGGCTGCTGAGGGACGTCGGGGAGACGCTCGTGGTGCTGGCCTGCGGAGCCGACACCGAGAGCCTCTACTGGACGTGCATCGACGGGGTCGACGCCGGAGCGGAGTGCACCGATCTCGTCGGCCGACTGCTGGAGGCCGTCGGGCGGATGACCGGTGAAGGCGGGCCGCCCGACGAGGGCAGGAGTCCGGAGGGGTGGGGCGTCGAGGAGGACGGCACGGGGGAGGAGGGCGGCCGCGGGCTCCCCGCGCCCGTGGACGGGCGGGGGAAGCCGTTACCGGTACTCAGGCTCGATCCGCCGGGCGCGGCAGGGGCGGCGGGAGCAGAAGGAGCGGCGGCCGGGGTGCCGGGTCAGCGGACGGCGGTCGGGCTGCCGCTCTCGGAGGCGCCGGTGGGAGCGGTGGCGCGAGTGCCGGCGGACTGCAGCTCGGCGAGGTCCGCGGTGACCGAGGCGAGCAGCTCCTGCATCTGCTCCAACAGGCTCTTCGGGGTGACGGGCACCGCCGACCCGTCGTCGATGGGGTGCTGCGGGGCGGCGGACGCCTCGGACCAGTGCTCGGACATGAGGGGACCTCTTCGGATCGGTGGTGCGGTGTGACGCTCTCGGCGGTGGGCGGCCTGACACGCCCTCGCCGCTGCAACCAACGAACTCGCCGGAGCGGGGGTCACCGACGACCACCCGATGCGGTCCAACCGGCGGTGTCGGTCATCCTCCCGGGTGACCCCGGCTTGCCAGGGCGCGGCCGCCTGGGTTAGGCGCGGGTGCTCAAGGACGCCGGAGGGGCCCCGAAAGGAAGACGGTGCACAGCGCACCGGTCGGCAGTACCGGCCCGAGCCAGAGGGCCCCGCGCCGCAGCAGCGGCGCCAGGGCCCTCGGACACCCCGTGGGGGTGCCGCCCGCATCCGTGGATGCGGGCGGCACCCCCGGAGGGAAGAAACCGTTCCCCGGAGGAGACGCGTGTCAGTTGTGGGCGTGGAGGTCGGCGTTGAGGCCGCCCCAGGAACCGGAACGGGCGATGACCTCGACCGCACCGGTCTGGGAGTTGCGGCGGAAGAGCAGGTTGTCCTGGCCGGACAGCTCGACGGCCTTGGCCACGGTGCCGTCCGGGGTGGTCACCCGGGTGCCGGCGGTGACGTAGAGACCGGCCTCGACCACGCAGTCGCTGCCGAGCGAGATGCCGATGCCCGCGTTGGCGCCGAGCAGGCAGCGCTCGCCGACCGAGACGACCTGCTTGCCGCCGCCCGACAGGGTGCCCATGATCGAGGCGCCGCCGCCGATGTCGCTGTGGTCGCCGACCACGACGCCCGCGCTGATCCGGCCCTCGACCATGGAGGTGCCCAGCGTGCCGGCGTTGAAGTTGACGAAGCCCTCGTGCATCACGGTGGTGCCCACGGCCAGGTGCGCGCCGAGCCGGACACGGTCCGCGTGGGCGATGCGCACGCCGGACGGCGCGACGTAGTCGGTCATCCGCGGGAACTTGTCGATCCCGTACACGGCGAGCTGGCCGCCCTGGGCGCGCACCGCCAGCCGGGCCTGCTCGACCTTCTCCACCGGCACCGGGCCGATGCTGGTCCACGCCACGTTGGCGAGCAGCCCGAAGATGCCGTCGAGGTTCTGGCCGTGCGGCTTGACCAGGCGGTGGCTGAGCAGGTGCAGGCGGAGGTAGGCGTCGTGCGCGTCGATCGGCTTCTCGTCCAGCGAGGCGATGGTGGTGCGCACGGCGACCACGTCGACGCCGCGGCGCGCATCGGCGCGCAGCGCCTCGGCGGCACCGGCGCCCAGCTCGGCCTCGGCCTGTTCGGCGGTCAGGAGGGCGGTCCCGGCCGGGCCGGGCCGGTCGGCCAGCGCGGGGGCCGGGTACCAGGTGTCGAGGATGGTGCCGTCGGCGGCGATGGTCGCCAGGCCGACGGCGACGGCGCCGCTCACGGGGGTGGTGGAATCTGCAGTCACATCGTGCACGTTAACGAATCCGGGCCCCCGGTGCCGAACACGCTCACCGTCCGGACGGGGCGGCGGAGCCTCCGGCGCCAGGTGGAAACCGGCTGTTCGGCAGCCCTGGGCTGGGCGATACTCGGACGGGTGTTCATGTCGATCTCCACCACCGGCACCGCCGGAAGCCCGGCCACCGACCTGGCGCGCCTGCTGCACCGGCCGCCGGACGAGGTCCGGCGGGCCGCGACCGCGTACGGCGAGGCGCACGTCTTCTTCCCGGAGGCCGACGACGAGCGCTGCACGGCCGTCCTGCTGCTGGAGGGCGGTACGGCGGATCCTGCCCGCAGGGGGCGGGGCGGCGGCCGGACCGCCGCCCGGCCCGGCGCGGTGGCGGGGGAGGCCGACGACGACCGCGGCTACGCGGTGTCCTCACGGTTCGCGGCGGCGCTGCGGATCGTCTTCCGGGCGGCGATGGAGGACTCGGGGGCCGACGGCCGGACGCTTCCGCTGCGGATCGAGCTGCCCGCCGTCCGCGTGGACGGCGGGAGCGGCGCCGACGGCGGTGCGGTCGGGAGCGGCGGTGCGGCCCTGGCGCGGCGTCTGTTCGAGCCGCTGGGCTGGCGGGTCGAGGCGGCGGCGATCCCGCTGGACGAGGAGTTCCCGGAGTGGGGCGAGTCGCCGTTCGTGCGGCTCGGGCTGGAGGCCTCGGCCGTCCGCCCGGCGGACGCGCTCTGGCAGCTGGCCGTGCTGCTGCCCGTCCTGGACGGTGCCACGGACGGCCCGGTCGTGCCGGAGGGGGTCGAGAAGCTGCTCGCCGACGGCGGGGGCTGGCCGGCGGGGCACCCCGAGCGCGAGCTGATCGCCCGTCGGCTGGCCCGCCGCGACCCGGTCGGCCCCGACGGCGGCCCCGAGTGCGTCGGCGAGCCTGCCGACGAGCCCGTGGCGGCGGTCCTGGCCGCGCTGCGCGAGGTCCGGGCCGACCGTGTGGTGCACCTCGGCTGCGGCCGGGGCGGGCTGCTCGCCGCGCTGCTGGCGGAGGGCCGGTTCACCGAGCTGCTGGGCGTGGACACCTCGCTGCGGGCGCTGTCCGATGCCGCGGACCGCCTCGGCCTGGACCGTACGCCGGAACCGGCGCCGGAGTGGGCGGCCACCGGGCACACGGCCGGGCGGACGACCCGGCGGACGACCCGGGTCAGGCTGGTGCAGGGCGCGCCGATGTACGCGGACGCCCGGCTGAAGGGCTTCGACGCGGCGGTGCTCGACGCCGGCCCGCTCCTGCGGGCGGATCCGGTCCGGCGGCAGGCCCTGGAGCACACGGTGTTCGGAGCGGTGCGTCCGGCGGCGGTCGTCGTCACGGCGCGGACCGGCGGTCCCGGCCTCCGCAGCTGGGCGGAACGGGCGGCGACCGCGCACGGCTACACCGTCACGGTGACCGGACCGGCCGGACCGGCCCTCTTCAGACGCGGTACCCCGACCCCCGGTGGAGGCGAACCCCGATGACCGACGGCGAGACGGACCCCGGCACCCGGACCCCGCCCCCTGCCCGCACGCCCGCTCCCACCCCCGTACCGGCGGCCGCGGCGAAGGCGGCGGACACGGCCGTGACGGTGCCCGAGGCCTCCCTCGTCGTGCTGATCGGCACCAGCGGCGCGGGCAAGTCCACGTTCGCCCGCCGCCACTTCCGCCCCACCGAAGTGGTCTCCTCCGACACCTGCCGCGCCCTGGTGGCCGACGACGAGAACGACCAGTCCGCCTCCGCCGACGCCTTCGACGTCCTGCACTACATCGTCGGCAAGCGCCTCGCCGCCGGCCGGCTGACGGTGGTGGACGCCACCAACGTCCGGGCGGAGGCCCGCAAGCGGCTGGTCGCGATCGCCCGTGAGCACGACGTGCGGCCGGTGGCGATCGTGCTCGACGTGCCGCCGGGCGTCTGCGCCGAGCGCACCCGCCTCCGGCAGGACCGCGACCTGCCGGCCCAGGTGATCCCGCGCCAGCACCGCGAGCTGCGCGCGTCCCTGGCCGGGCTGGAGAAGGAGGGCTTCCGCCGGGTGCACGTCCTTCGCGGCGCGGACGAGGTGACGGCCGCCGAGGTGGTGCTGGAGAAGCGGCGCACCGACCTGCGTGACCGGCCCGGCCCGTTCGACCTGGTCGGCGACGTCCACGGCTGCCGTGCCGAGCTGGAGTCGCTGCTCTCCCGCCTGGGCTACCGGATCGTCCGCGACGGGGCGGGCCGTCCGGTGGACGCGGTGCCGCCGGACGGCCGGACGGCGGTCTTCGTCGGCGACCTGGTCGACCGCGGCCCGGACACACCGGGCGTGCTGCGGCTGGTGATGGGCATGGTGGAGGCCGGTCACGCGCTCTGCGTGTCGGGCAACCACGAGCAGAAGCTCGCCCGGGCCCTGGACGGCGAGCGGGTCAACCCCTCGCACGGCCTGCGGGAGTCCCTCGAACAGCTGGAGTCCGAGCCGGCGGGGTTCCGCGCCGGGGTTCGGGAGTTCATCCGGGGCCTGACCGACCACTACCTCCTGGACGGCGGCGCCCTGGTGGTCTGCCATGCGGGCCTGCCGGAGCGCTACCACGGCCGCTCGTCCGGCCGGGTCCGCTCGCACGCGCTGTACGGGGAGACGACCGGCGAGACCGACGAGTACGGCCTGCCGGTGCGTCACCCGTGGGCGGAGGAGTACCGGGGGCGGGCGCTGGTGGTCTACGGGCACACGCCGCTGCCGGTGGCGAGCTTCCTGCACAACACGGTCTGCCTGGACACCGGCTGCGTCTTCGGCGGGGAGCTGACCGCGCTCCGCTACCCGGAGCGCGAGCTCGTCACCGTGGAGGCGGAGCGGCAGTGGTACGCGCCGACCCGGCCGCTGCTCAGCGCCGCGCCGGGCGGGCGGGAGGGCCGGCCGCTGGACCTCGCCGACGTGGCGGGCCGCCGGGTGGTGGAGACGGCGCTTCAGGGCCCGGTCGAGGTCCGGGCGGCGAACGCTGCTGCGGCGCTGGAGACGATGGGCCGGTCGGCGGTCGACCCCCGGCTGCTGGTCCACCTGCCGCCCGCGGTGCCGCCGGGTCCGGCCGCGCGTCGGCCCGGTTACCGGGAACACCCGGACGAGGTCTTCGCGGGGTACCTCGCGGACGGGGTCCGGCGCGTCCTGTGCGAGGAGTGGCACCCGGGCTCCCGCGCGGTGGTGCTGGTCTCCCGGGACGACGCGGCGCTGGCCCGGCGGTTCGGCCCGGCGGGTCCGGGGGCGGTGTGGTCGCGGACGGGCGGGGCGCTGCTCGGCGACGAGGACGCCGCCGCCCTGTTGGACCGGCTGCGGGCGGCCGCGGAGCGGGCGGGCCTCTTCGAGGAGCTGGCCACCGGCTGGCTGCTGCTGGACGCGACCCTGGCGGTCGGACCGGGGGCCGGACCGGGGGCGGGCCCGGGCGCCGACGGGCCCTCGCCGCACCGCGGCCGGGCGGCCGTCGGCGCGGCGGCGGGGGCGGCGCTGCCGCCGGTGCTCGCCGCGCTGGAGCGGGCGGCGGACCGCGGGCTGGACGTCGCGGCGCCCGCCGGCCGTCGGCGGAGCGGAGCGGCGGACGTGCGGGCGTACACCGAGGCGTACCGCCGGTACGCGCGGGCCGAGCGGGAGGTCCGGGGGGTACGGCTGACGCCGTTCCAGGTGCTGGCAGCCGAGGGGGTGAACCTCGCGACCCGATCCCGGGAGGAGCAGCTGGCCCGGATCGACCGCCTGGTCGAGGCGGACCGCGCCCTCGGCCCCGGGCCCGGCCCGGTCCTGTGCCCGACCGCCCGGGTGGCGGTGGACACCGGGGACGAGGAGTCGACGGCGGCGGCCGTGGCCTGGTGGGAGCAGCTGACGGGGGCGGGCGGCGCGCCGGGCATGGTGGTCAAGCCGTCGGAGCCGCCGGTGCGGGGCGCGGCGGGGGAGGGCCGGCGGGGCGGGCCGGTGCAGCCGGCGGTGAAGGTCCGCGGCCGGGAGTACCTGCGGCTGCTCGACGGCCCGGAGGCCCCCGGGCCGTCGCAACGCCCGTCCGACGGGGCGCTCGGGTTGAAGCGCTCGTTGGCGCTTCGCGAGTACGCGCTCGGTCTGGAGGCGCTGGACCGGTTGGCCGGGGGCGAGCCGCTGTGGCGGGTGCACGAGCCGGTCTTCGCGGTCCTGGCGCTGGAGGCCGAGCCGGTCGACCCGCGGCTCTAGGGCGGGTCGGCCTAGGGAGCCCGGGTGGACCGGCCCGGGCACCCGGGCCGGTCCAGGGCGCGGCCCCCCGGGACCGGCCCCGCCGTCCGGTGGGGGGCGGCTGGGCTGCGCCCGACCGCGTGCGGTGGTTCGGCGGGCGCCCTGCCGCAGGGCGTCCCGCAGCCGCAGCGGTTCCCGGCGGCGGGAGTGCGCCCGCACGGGGACGGCGCCCGCGAGGGCGGTGACGGGCACCGCGGTCGGTGGTTGCGCGTGCCGCGGTCACGGCCGTCCCGGTCCCTCCGGTCCCTCCGGTCCCTCCGGTTGCCGCGGTCGCCGCGAGGGCGGGCCGGACTCCCCGGACCCGGTCCCGGGCGAACGGGGGCCGGCGCCGGCCCCGCACCCGGCCGGCGGAGGCGGCCCGGGTACGGGCGGGGGAGCGGGCCTGGTCCGGTCGCCCGGAGGGCGGCGATCAGGGCCGCCGCGCACCCGCCTGCCAGGCCCACGGCGACGGGTCGCACCCGGGAGCGGAGCGGGACCTCCGCGGCCAGTGCGTGACGCGGTTCCCGGGGACGTCCCGGTGCCGCGAGGTGCGAGGTGCCCGCCATGCCGCGCAGGTAGCGCCGCAGCCGGGTGCGCCAGAGGTCCACCGGCGCGCCGAGCGCGTCCCGCTCCCCGAATCGGCACCGCTCCCCGAATCGGCACCGCACCACGGGCAGCCCGTCAGGCCTGCCGCCATCCGCGGCACCGTCCCGTCCGAGTTCACGGACCACCGAACAGTCGGTGTCGGGAGCGGAAAGGTTCGCCGCCTTCCGGACCCTCCGGCGGCACGGCAGGCTTGCCCGGAGGGTGCTCGCGGGTGCCGGTCCGGGCTGTTCAGCCGTTCACCGGTCGGCCGGGGCGCCCGGTCGGGCGTACTCGGCCCCGCGGATCGGGCACCCGGAACCATTGAATAGAAATTCCGAGCATCGTATAGACTTGCTGCTTTCCGCCCCACCCGTCACCCCAGGAGCCTGGCATGGCGTTCAACCTCCGGAACCGGCACTTCCTCAAGGAGCTCGATTTCACGCCCCAGGAGTTCCGCTTCCTGGTGGACCTCGCCGCCCAGCTCAAGGCGGCGAAGTACGCGGGGACCGAGCAGCCCAGGCTGCGGGGCCGGAACATCGCGCTGATCTTCGAGAAGACCTCGACCCGGACCCGCTGCGCCTTCGAGGTCGCCGCCCACGACCAGGGCGCCACCACCACCTACCTGGACCCGGCGGGCTCCCAGATCGGCCACAAGGAGTCGATCAAGGACACCGCCCGGGTGCTGGGCCGGATGTTCGACGGCATCGAGTACCGCGGGCACGGCCAGGCGGTGGTCGAGGAGCTGGCGGCCCACGCCGGGGTGCCGGTCTGGAACGGCCTCACCGACGAGTGGCACCCGACCCAGCTGCTCGCCGACGTGCTGACCGTCACCGAGCACACCGCCAAGCCGCTCACCGAGGTGGCGCTCGCCTACCTCGGTGACGCCCGCTCCAACATGGGCAACTCGCTGCTGGTCACCGGTGCGCTGCTCGGCATGGACGTCCGGATCGTCGCGCCGCGCTCGCTCTGGCCGGCGGAGGACGTGCAGAAGGCCGCCCGGACGCTCGCCGAGGGCACCGGCGCCCGGCTCACCCTCACCGAGGACGTCGCCGAGGGCGTGGCCGGCGCGGACTTCCTCTACACCGACGTCTGGGTCTCGATGGGCGAGCCCAAGGAGGTCTGGGCCGAGCGCGTCGCGCTGCTCAAGCCGTACCAGGTGTCGATGGAGACGGTGCGGGCCACCGGGAACCCGGCGGTGAAGTTCCTGCACTGCCTGCCCGCCTTCCACGACCTCGGCACGGTGCTCGGCCGGCAGCTGTTCGAGGAGACCGGGATGGCGGAGCTGGAGTGCACCGACGAGCTGTTCGAGTCGGAGCACTCCGTGGTCTTCGACCAGGCGGAGAACCGCCTGCACACCATCAAGGCCGTCCTGGTCGCGACCCTCGGCTCCTGACGGCCGCCGGCCTCCGGCACGAACCCTAGAGGTCCTCCAGCTTCACGCAGGCGACCCGGTCGTTCGCGCCGTGCCGGCTGTGCCGGCCGTGCGCGTCGTGGCCGGACGCGGCCTGCAGGCCGTCCGCACCCCGCTCTGCCTCCGCGCCGGTCGGGACGCCCGCGTGCAGGACCAGTGACCGGGCCTCGCCCGCCCTGGGCTGCCAGGCCACCACCGCCGCGGCGGTGCCGTCGCCGCGCCCGTCGGTGCGCAGCGCGAGCCGCAGCTCGTTGCGGTCGTTGGCGTAGGCGGGGTCGGTGGACGGGCGGACCGGGTCCACCGCGTCCTGGTAGTGCGGGCCGGACGCGGCGGGGTCGGCCCCGCACGGGCCGGTGTGCAGGTGCACGGGGAACTCGCGGTCGGCGGCCACCCCGGTCAGGCTCATGGTCAGCACCGTCCGGCCCGGCGTCGAGCGGTCGACCACCACCCGGACGTGCGAGCCGTACGGCACCAGGTCGGGCGCGTGGCTGATCGCGGTCGGCGGGACGAAGGCCGTGGCGGGGTCGAAGTCGGCCTCGGTGGCGGAGACCGGTACGGCGGGGGCCAGCAGGGCGAGCGGGAGCAGGGCGGCGGCGAGCGGAGCGGACATCGGCGGGCCTTCTCTGGCTGGGCGTGCCTCCCCGGAGGGTGCACGGAGAGCGGACGCCCTGCTCAACGGCGGCCACCGCCCCCGGACACGCCCCACCGCCCCCGGACGGCTTTCCCGCAGGCCCCGGACGGCGCCCCCGGACGGCTTCCCGCCGTGCCACCCGCAGGCGCTACCCGGCGGCCGGGTCCGGGCGCCGGATCCCCCGGATCTCGCACCGCGGCCCGCTGGCCCGCATCAGCCGCAGGTCCGCCGTGACCAGCGGCACCCCGTACTGCTCGGCCACCGCCACGTACGCGGCGTCGTCCGGTGTGAGGTTGTCCTTGAGTTCCCAGATCCGGCCGAGCAGGGGTCCGACCGGCACCTTGCGGATCGCGAGGCCGGGCAGTTCGGCGGCGAGTCGCCCCACCCGCTCGGCGGTGAGCTCCCGGGCCAGGTAGAGGCCGCGCAGCGACTGCATGACCTCGATGACGACGTGTTCGGGTGCCACCCAGTCGCCGTCCGCGGCCAGTTCGGCCCGGGCGGCGGTTCCGCGCTCGCCCTCGTCGGCCAGTGCGAGCACCAGTGCGGACGCGTCCACCACGATCATCAGTAGGCTCCCGGCCCGTTCCGGCGTCCACCGGCCCCTGTGCCGGTGTGGCGGTCACCGGTCACGGTACCGGGACGGCGTGCTCACCCGGCGGGCGGGACGCCGCCGCCGGGCACCGCGCCGCGGCCGGGGGAGTCGTCGGAGAAGGGCCGGATCGTCTGCGCGGCCAGCTGCGCGATGTCCGCGGTGATCCACTCCTGGAAGGCCGGCGTCGCCGCCAGCCGGCTGACCTGTTCCAGGGTCAGCGGCAGCCCCTTGCGGACCGGCTTGACCTTCGCGACTCCGGCGACCTCGGCCACATTGGTCGCGGTGATCCTGATCCGGGTGTTGTCGGCCCGCATCAGGTCGGCCCCGCGCGAGATGCGGTCGGCGGTGCTCGACTCGGTGAGCAGCAGGTGGCTGCCGTCGGGGAGGACGCGGCCGGAGCAATGGTCGTACTGGCCGTCGCCGTTGACCCGCGCGCAGTCGTAGACGTTGTCGTAGCCGGTGGCGAACGGGTCCGCGTTGGGTCCGGTCGCGAAGTATCCGGGCCGGAAGTGCGCGCCGATGCCGCCCTCGATCCGGACGGTGACGAGGGCCGGCCCGTTGCCGTCGTCGTAGTAGAGGCTGCCGTCGCCGGTCACGTTGGACGGTTCGGCGCCCGTCCAGCCGACGAGCGAGGAGTGGCCGGCGAAGCCCGAGACGGTTCCGCCGGGCGGCAGGGACTCGACGAGGGCGAGGACGAGGGCGTGGCCCGTCAGTGCGATCCTCCCGGCGTTGGTCCCGGTGCCGTACTGCAGCTGTTCCGGGCCGTCGTCGGGCTTCTGCACCGGCGTGGGGTACGCGGAGGCGGTCGGGGCCGGCGAACCGTCCGGGCCGACCTGGGCGGCCGTCGCCGGCCCGTGGCCCGGCCGGACGGCGACGGCCGCGCCGACGGCCAGCAGGGTGACCGCCGCGACCGTGCCGGTGACGGCCGCCCGGCGCCGGCGGCGGATGGCCCGGCCGCGTTCGGCGGCGCCGGCGATCAGTGGGGCGAGGTCGGGGCCGACGCCGCCCATGGCGCGGTCGAAGGTGCGGGACAGCTGTCGGCCGTCCGGTTCCAGCGCGTCGTCCTGGGTGTCCATGTGCGTCTCGGGTCCTTCCGGCTGCGGGTGTGCGGGTGTGAGTACGGGCGGGTGCGGGTGCGACATGCGGGCGGGCACCGGCGGGGCCGAGTCGGTGTGGGGGAGGAGTGAAGGGGGGAGGTGAGGGGACGGGGCGAGGGGACGGGGACGGGCGGGGTGACCCGGCCGCCGGCCGGCGCCGAACCCCGTGCGGCGCCGACCGACGGGCCGGGTGGCTTTCCACGCGCCCCCTCAGGGGGCGGCGAGCTGTTCCGAGGACTGCGGTCCGAGCACGCCGCGCAGCCGCCCGAGGGCGCGCAGCGCCTGGCTGCGCACCGCTCCGGCGCTGACGCCGAGTTCTGCGGCGGTCTCCTCGACGCTGCGGTCCTCCCAGTAGCGCAGCACCAGGACGGCCCGGTCCCGGGGCGGCAGTTCGGCGAGTGCGGCGAGCAGGGTGACCCGCAGTGCGGGGTCGCCGGCGGGGGCGTGGCGGGCGGGTGGTTCCGGCAGTTCGCGGAGGGCGGGCTGTTCGGCGCTGCGGCGCAGCCGCCGGTGGGAGAGGTAGCTGCGGACGAGCACGCTGCGGGCGTAGGCGTCGTGGTTCTCGGCGCGGCGGACCTTGGCCCAGGCGGCGAAGAGCTTGGCCAGGGTGACCTGGGTGAGGTCCTCGGCGAGGTGCCAGTCGCCGCAGAGCAGGAGCGCGGTGCGGAAGAGGTGGTGTCCCCGGCTGTGCGCGAAGGCCTCGAACTCCGCGAACTGTTCGGTCCGCCGTGTTGTCCCGATCACGCTGTTCCGCCCCTCGGACTTCCCCGGATCGGGGGCCGTCCGCCCCCTGCGCATGGTTAGACGCGCGAGTGCGGGCTTCGTGTTACGGGCGCGCGGGAGGAGATGTCCGCGGCGGGGGCGTCCGGGGCGTGGTGCCGACGTGGCGGAGCCGACGCCATGCACTATGGTTTATCTCGACATCGAGATAACTGCGCCGTACGATATATCTCGACATCAAGATACTTGCCGAGAGGCGCTCACCGGCGGTGCGGGCAAGGTAAGCCTAAGTAAGGCTGACCTTACCACCGTGGCGGCCGGAATACCGCACGAAGCACCTAGAAGGAGTCAGTCGTGTCCGCGAACAGCTTCGACGCCCGCAGCTCGCTGCAGGTGGGCGACGAGTCGTACGAGATCTTCAAGCTCTCCGCCGTCGAGGGTTCCGAGCGGCTGCCGTACAGCCTCAAGGTGCTGCTGGAGAACCTGCTCCGCACCGAGGACGGCGCCAACATCACCGCCGACCACATCCGTGCCCTCGGCAACTGGGACGCCGACGCCCAGCCGAGCCAGGAGATCCAGTTCACGCCGGCCCGCGTGATCATGCAGGACTTCACCGGCGTGCCCTGCGTGGTCGACCTCGCCACCATGCGTGAGGCCGTCAAGGAGCTGGGCGGCGACCCGGCCAAGATCAACCCGCTCGCCCCGGCCGAGCTGGTCATCGACCACTCCGTCATCGCCGACAAGTTCGGCACCCCGGACGCCTTCGTCCAGAACGTCGAGATCGAGTACGGCCGCAACAAGGAGCGCTACCAGTTCCTGCGCTGGGGCCAGACCGCGTTCGACGAGTTCAAGGTCGTCCCGCCCGGCACCGGCATCGTCCACCAGGTGAACATCGAGCACCTGGCCCGCACCGTCATGGTCCGCGGCGGCCAGGCCTACCCGGACACCTGTGTCGGCACCGACTCGCACACCACCATGGTCAACGGCCTGGGCGTGCTGGGCTGGGGCGTCGGCGGCATCGAGGCCGAGGCCGCGATGCTCGGCCAGCCGGTCTCCATGCTGATCCCGCGCGTGGTGGGCTTCAAGCTCAACGGCCAGCTGCCGGCCGGCACCACCGCCACCGACCTGGTGCTCACCATCACCGAGATGCTGCGCAAGCACGGTGTGGTCGGCAAGTTCGTCGAGTTCTACGGCGAGGGCGTCACCTCGATCCCGCTGGCGAACCGCGCCACCATCGGCAACATGTCGCCGGAGTTCGGCTCGACCTGTGCGATCTTCCCGATCGACGCCGAGACCATCAGCTACCTGAAGCTCACCGGCCGCGACGAGCAGCAGCTCGCCCTGGTCGAGGCGTACGCCAAGGAGCAGGGCCTCTGGCACGACCCGTCGGTCGAGCCGGTCTACTCCGAGTACCTGGAGCTGGACGTCTCCACCGTCGTCCCGTCGATCTCCGGCCCGAAGCGCCCGCAGGACCGCGTGATCCTGGCCGAGGCCGCCGAGAAGTTCGCCGAGGCGCTGCCGACCTACTCCTCCGAGGCCTCGAAGCCGACCGCCGTCACCGCCCCCGACGGCTCGTCCTACGAGATCGACAACGGCGCGGTCGTGATCGCCTCGATCACCTCCTGCACCAACACCTCCAACCCCTCCGTCATGCTGGGCGCCGCCCTGCTGGCGAAGAAGGCCGTGGAGAAGGGCCTGCACGTCAAGCCCTGGGTCAAGACCACCCTGGCGCCGGGCTCCAAGGTCGTCATGGACTACTACGAGAAGGCCGGCCTGCTCCCCTACATGGAGAAGCTGGGCTTCAACCTGGTCGGCTACGGCTGCGTCACCTGCATCGGCAACTCGGGCCCGCTGCCCGAGGAGGTCTCGGCCGCCGTCAACGAGTCCGACCTCGCGGTCGTCTCGGTGCTCTCCGGCAACCGCAACTTCGAGGGCCGGATCAACCCGGACGTCAAGATGAACTACCTGGCCTCCCCGCCGCTGGTGGTCGCCTACGCCCTCGCCGGCAACATGAACATCGACATCACCCGCGACGCCCTGGGCCAGGACGCCGACGGCAACGACGTGTTCCTCGCCGACATCTGGCCGTCGGAGAAGGAGGTCGCCGACACCGTCGCCGGCTCCATCGACGAGGCCATGTTCGACAAGGGCTACCAGGACGTCTTCGCCGGCGACCACCGCTGGCAGTCGCTCCCGGTCCCGACCGGCAACACCTTCGAGTGGGACGCCGAGTCCACCTACGTCCGCAAGCCCCCGTACTTCGAGGGCATGGCCAAGACCCCGAGCCCGGTGACCGACATCGCCGGTGCCCGCGTCCTGGCCAAGCTGGGCGACTCGGTCACCACCGACCACATCTCCCCGGCCGGCAACATCAAGCCGGGCACCCCGGCGGCGCAGTACCTGACCGCCAACGGCGTGGAGAAGCGCGACTTCAACTCGTACGGCTCGCGCCGCGGCAACCACGAGGTGATGATCCGCGGGACCTTCGCCAACATCCGCCTGCGCAACCAGATCGCGCCGGGCACCGAGGGCGGCTACACCCGCGACTTCACCCAGGCCGACGCGCCGGTGTCGTTCATCTACGACGCCTCGCAGAACTACCAGGCCGCCGGCACCCCGCTGGTCGTCCTGGCCGGCAAGGAGTACGGCTCGGGCTCGTCCCGCGACTGGGCCGCCAAGGGCACCGCGCTGCTGGGCGTGAAGGCCGTCATCGCCGAGTCCTACGAGCGTATCCACCGCTCGAACCTGATCGGCATGGGCGTCCTCCCGCTGCAGTTCCCGGAGGGCCAGAACGCCGACTCCCTCGGCCTGACCGGCGAGGAGACCTTCTCCTTCACCGGCGTGACCGAGCTCAACGAGGGCCGCACCCCGAAGACCGTCAGGGTCGTCGCCGGTGACGTCGAGTTCGACGCGGTCGTCCGCATCGACACCCCCGGTGAGGCGGACTACTACCGCAACGGCGGCATCCTGCAGTACGTGCTGCGCAGCCTGATCAACGGCTGATCCTCCGACAGCCTCCGAGAGGCCGGACCGCGCTCCCGCGGTCCGGCCTCTTTTGCATGCTGCCCCGCCCCGGCCGGTCCCCTTGTGCGGGCACGGTGCGATGGACTAAACCTCTATGCCAGCTGGTCCAGACCAATTGACGCTGTCTCAGAGAATAGGTCCGGTATGCCCACTCGCACCTCCGCCCTGCTCGCCGCCGCCACCGTCGCCGCGCTGCTCGCCGCACCAGCCACCGCCAACGCCGCCGGGGAGCGGCACGGTCCGGCCCTCAAGGGCCAGCGGGTCGGCTACTTCACCCAGTGGGGCGCCGACAGCTCGGCCAAGCGCGTGCAGGAGTCCGGCCAGGCCGGGAAGCTCACGGTCGTCAACTACGCCTTCGGCAACGTCTCCGCCGACGGCACCTGCTTCGAGAGCAACGACCCCGGCCAGGGGGACGCCTACAACGACTACCAGCGCGCCTTCTCCGCCGCCGACTCGGTGGACGGCGTCGCCGACGCGCCCGGCCAGGAGCTCAAGGGCCACTTCAACCAGCTGCGCAAGCTCAAGGCGAAGAACCCGCAGCTCAAGGCCGTGATCTCGCTGGGCGGCTGGAGCTGGTCCAAGTACTTCTCGGACGCGGCCGCCACCGACGAGGCGCGCCGGAAGTTCGTCTCCTCCTGCATCGACCTCTACCTCAAGGGCGACGTCCCGCGGCTCGCCGGCTCCCCGGAGGGCGGCCGGGGCGCGGCCGCGGGCGTCTTCGACGGCATCGACGTCGACTGGGAGTACCCGGGCGGCGGCGGCGACGCCGGCAACGTGGTCCGCCCCGAGGACGGCCGCAACTTCACCCTGCTGATGGCCGAGTTCCGCAGGCAGCTGGACGAGCTGGGCCGCGGGCACGGCAAGGGCCGGGACCGGCACTACCTGCTGACCGCCGCCGTCGCCGCCAACGAGACCGTCGCGGACCGGCTGGAGCTGCCGGAGCTCGCGAAGTCCGTCGACTGGCTCAACCTGATGACCTACGACCTGCACGGTCCGTGGGAGGGCAAGGGCCCGGCCAACCACCAGGCCAACCTCTACTCCGACCCGACCGACGCGGACGCGCGGCAGCGCAGCGCGGACAAGGCCGTCGACCACTACGCCCGGCGCGGCCTGCCCTCCCGGCAGACCGTCCTCGGCGCGCCGTTCTACGGCCACGGCTGGACCGGCGTGCCGGCCGGCAGCCGGCACGGCCTGTACCAGAAGGCCACCGGCACGGCGCCGGACCTCTCCTACAAGGAGATCAACGCACTGCCCGGCACCACCCACGTGGACCGTGACCACGGGGCGTCATGGCGGTACGACGGCTCCACCTTCTACAGCTACGACTCGGCGGAGGTGCTCACCGCGAAGGCCCGGTACGCGCGGTGGAACGACCTGGCCGGGGTGATGGTCTGGTCGCTGGACGGCGACGACGCGAAGGGCAGTGCGATCGCCGCCCTGGACCGCGGCCTGCGCGGCAACTGACGCCCGGCGCCCGTCCGGGGCACGGAGCCGGAGCCGGGGCACGGAGCCGGTGCCCGGGCGCCGGTGCCCCCGGCCGCCGACCGGCCGGGCGGCCGTGAGCCCCGGCCGGAGGAGCAGGACGGGCCGGGCCCGCCACGACGTGTGCCGTGGCGGGCCCGGCCCGTTCGCCGTCGCGGCCGTCAGGCCCGGTCGCAGGCCTGCGCCCGCAGCGCCCGGGCCAGGTCGTCCCGGCGCTCCAGCACCAGCCGGCGCAGCGCGGGCGCCGCGTCCGGGTGCCCGGCCAGCCAGCCGTCCGCCTCGGCCAGCGTCGCCTCGCTCACCTGGGCCTGCGGGAAGAAGCCGCCGACGATCCGCATCGCGATCTCGATGGTGCGGTCGGCCCAGATCCGCTCCAGCAGCTTGAAGTAGGGAGCGGCGTAGAGCGCGGTGAGGTCGCGGTGCCCGGGCGCCCCGAAGCCGGCGATGTTGGCCTCGACCAGGGCGTTGGGCAGCTCGTCCGAGTCGATCACGGCGGACCAGGCGGCGGCCTTGGCCTCCGGGGTGGGCCGTGCGGCCAGGCAGTGGGTGTGCTGGCGCCGGCCGCTGGCGGTGTTGTCGGCGGCGAGCTCCTCGGCGAGCTCCTCGTCGGTGGCCTGGCCGGCCGCGGCGAGCGCGAGCCAGAGCGCCCAGCGCAGTTCCTGGTCGACCTCCAGCCCGTCGATCCGGGCGGTGCCGGCCAGCAGGCCGCGGACCAGGCCGAGGTGCTCGGAGCCGTTGGCGGTCTGGGCCAGGAACCGGGCCCAGGCCAGCTGGTGGTCGCTGCCGGGCACGGCGGCGCGCAGTTCGCGCAGTGCGCCGTCGGCGAGCAGCCGGCCGCCCTCGCCGCGCCAGGCCGGGTCGGCGTACAGGTCGACGGCGCCCTTGGCCTGGGTGTGCAGCGACTGCAGGACGCCGATGTTGGCCTCCTGCCCGGCGAACCGCAGCACGAGCGCGATGTAGTCGCGGGCCGGCATCAGCGCGTCGCGGGTGAGGTTCCAGACCGCGGACCAGCCGAGCGCGCGGGCCAGGTCGTCCTTGACGTCGCCGAGGCCGGCGCGCAGCGTCTCCAGCGACTCCGGGTCGAAGCGGATCTTGCAGTAGGTGAGGTCGTCGTCGTTGAGCAGGACGAGCGCGGGCCGGGCCAGGCCGGCGGCCTCGGCGACGACGGTGCGGGCCTCGGTGACGTCGAGCTCGATCCGCCGGGTGCGGACGAGGGCGCCGTCGGCGTCCCGGTCGTAGAGGCCGACCGCGATCCGGTGCGGACGGAGCACCGCGCCGTCCTGGTGGATGGCGAGTTCGGTGATCCGGCCCTCGGCGTCGACGGTGACCTCGGGGGTGAGCGCGTTCACGCCGGCGGTCTGCAGCCAGGTGGCGGCCCAGGACTTGAGGTCGCGGCCGCTGGTCTCCTCCAGGATGTCCAGCAGGTCGGCGAGTTCGGTGTTGCCGAAGGCGTGCCGCTGGAAGTAGCGGCGGGCGCCCTCGAAGAACGCCTCCGAACCGGCGTAGGCCACCAGCTGCTTGAGCACCGCGGCGCCCTTGGCGTAGGTGATGCCGTCGAAGTTGAGCTTGGCGTCCTCAAGGTCGCGGATGTCCGCGGTGATCGGGTGGGTGGTGGGGAACTGGTCCTGCCGGTAGGCCCAGGCCTTGCGCTGGTTGGCGAAGGTGACCCAGGCGGAGGAGTAGCGGGTGCGGGCGCCGACCAGGCCGTAGGAGCCCATGAAGTCCGCGAAGGACTCCTTCAGCCACAGGTCGTCCCACCAGCGCATGGTGACCAGGTCGCCGAACCACATGTGGGCCATCTCGTGCAGGATCACGTTGGCCCGGCCCTCGTAGGCGGCGTCGGTGACCCGCGACCGGAAGACGAACTCCTCGCGGAAGGTGACGCAGCCGGGGTTCTCCATCGCGCCGATGTTGTACTCGGGGACGAAGGCCTGGTCGTACTTGCCGAAGGGGTACGGGTAGCCGAACTGCTCGTGGAAGAAGTCGAGGCCGAGCTTGGTGACGCCGAGGATCTCGTCGGCGTCGAAGTAGGGGGCGAGCGAGCGGCGGCACATCGCGGAGAGCGGGATCTCCAGCACGGTGCCGTCGGGGAGGGTGCGGCTGTAGTGGTCGCGGGCGACGTGGTACGGGCCGGCGACCACGGCGGTGAGGTAGGTGGAGATCGGCTTGGTCGGCGCGAACTCCCAGGTGCGCGCGGCACCTTCCGCGGTGACCGTCTCGTGGGGCGCGTTGGACCAGACGTTCCAGGCGGCCGGCGCGGTGACGGTGAAGGTGAACGGCGCCTTCAGGTCGGGCTGTTCGAAGGTGGCGAAGACCCGGCGGGCGTCGGCCGGCTCGTAGTGGGTGTACAGGTAGGTCTCGCCGTCGACCGGGTCGGTGAACCGGTGCAGGCCCTCGCCGGTGCGGCTGTAGGCGCAGTCCGCCTCGACGGTGAGGACGTTCTCCGCGGCGAGTCCGTCGACGTGCACCCGGGCGCCGTCGAAGGCGGTGGCGGGGTCGAGGTCGCGGCCGTTGAGGGTGACGGCGCGGACGCCCGCGGCGAGCAGGTCGAGGAAGGTCGACGCACCCGGCTCGGCGCAGCGGAAGGCGAGGGTGGTGGTGGACCTGAAGGTCGCGGCCGCGGGGTCGGTGGCCGAGGTCACGTCCAGCCGGACCCGGTAGTCGTCCACGCTCAGGATGCTGGCCCGCTGCTGGGCTTCGTCGCGGCTCAGGTTCTTGCCCGGCACGGCGGTACTCCTTTGTCCGGCTCGCACGGTGGTGCGGTCTTCGGCGGTGCGGTTGGTGCGGCGCGCTGTGGTGCTGCGGGGGCATCCTTTCACGCCCCCCGCGCCGGTACCATTGCACAACTCGGGGCGGCGGCCCGGAATCAGCGGTGGCGGGCGGGTGTTGGCGCAGGGTGGGATGCCCCGTACGGGCCCGTACCACCCACTTCCGGATCTCTCTCGAAGGACGACAGCCGTGACGACTGCCGCTGAGCGCAAGACCGCCGACTTCTGGTTCGACCCGGCCTGTCCGTGGGCCTGGATGACGTCCCGCTGGCTGATCGAGGTGCAGCAGCTCCGCCCGGTGGACGTGAACTGGCACGTCATGAGCCTCTCCGTGCTGAACGAGAACCGCGACCTGCCGCAGCAGTACCGGGAGCTGCTGGACAACGCCTGGGGCGCGGTGCGGGTCTGCATCGCGGCCGCGCAGCAGCACGGGGACGAGGTGCTGGGCCGGCTCTACACCGAGCTGGGCACCCGCTTCCACAACCAGGGGCTGCCGCAGAACCGGGAGACCATAGAGGCGGCGCTGGTCGCGGCCGGCCTGCCGGCCGGGCTGGCGGACGCGGCGGCCTCCGACGCGTACGACGAGGCCCTGCGGGCCTCGCACAAGGAGGGCATCACCCTGGTCGGCGAGGACGTCGGCACCCCGGTGATCGCGGTCGAGGGCGCGGACGGCGAGCGGGTGGCCTTCTTCGGCCCGGTGGTCACCCCGATCCCGCGCGGTGAGGCGGCGGCCCGGCTCTGGGACGGCACCCTGCTGGTCGCCGGTACGCCGGGCTTCTACGAGATCAAGCGGTCCCGCACCGCGAGCCCGTCCTTCGAGTAGGCCCCGGGCGTCCCGGGCGGCGCACGACGGAGGGCCCGGTACCGCTCGCGGCGGTACCGGGCCCTCCGTCGTGTCCGGCCGTCCGGACGTCCCGCCGGTCAGCCGCGGGCGGCGTCCCGGCGCTGCTTGACCAGGCCGGCGGCGCTGAGCAGCGCGACCAGCACGCCGGCCGCGTACAGCTGCTGCCGGTTGCCCTCGGTGGTGGTCATCAGGGCGAGGATGCCGACCACGGCGGCCATGGCGACCCAGGTCAGGTACGGGAAGCCCCACATCTTCACGGTGAGCAGCTCGGGGGCCTCGCGCTCCAGCCGGCGGCGCATCCGCAGCTGCACGAGGCAGATGAAGAGCCAGACCACCAGGATGGCGACGCCGGTGGTGTTCATCAGCCAGGTGAAGACGGTGTCGGGCCAGAACTTGGAGGCCAGCACCGCCGCGAAGCCGAACAGGCAGGAGGCGATCACGGCCAGCCGCGGCACCCCGCCGCTGACCTTGGCCAGCGCCTTGGGGCCCTGGCCGCGGGAGACCAGCGAGTAGGCCATCCGGGAGGAGCCGTAGATGTTGGCGTTCATCGCGGAGAGCAGCGCGATCAGCACCACGATCTCCATGATCGTCCCGGCGCCGGGCACCCGCAGGTGCTGCAGCACGGTGACGTACGGGCCGTTCTCGACGACCGACGGGTCCTTCCAGGAGACCAGGGTGACGATCAGCGCCATCGAGCCGATGTAGAAGATCGCGATCCGCCAGACCGCGGTGCGCACCGCGTTGGCGACGTTCTTCCTGGGGTCCTCGGACTCGGCGGCCGCGATGGTCACGGTCTCCAGCCCGCCGTAGGCGAAGACGGAGGCGAGCAGGCCGACGATCAGTCCGCTGGTCCCGTTGGGCAGGAAGCCGCCCTGGCCGGTGAGGTTCGCGGCGCCGGGGGCGCCGGGGCCGAGCACGCCGGCGACGCCGAGCCCGCCGAGTACCAGGAACGCGACGATCGCGGCGACCTTGACGGCGGCGAACCAGAACTCGAACTCGCCGAAGTTCTTGACCGCGGTGAGGTTGCTGGCGCAGAAGAAGACCATGAACAGCGCGACCCAGACCCAGGAGGACACCCCCGGGATCCAGCCGTTCACGATGTGCCCGGCGGCGGTGGCCTCGGCGGCGACGCCGCAGCAGAGCATCACCCAGTACATCCAGCCGGCCGTGATCCCGGCCCAGGGGCCGATCTCCTTCTCGGCGTGCACCGAGAAGGAGCCGGAGGCGGGGCGGGCCGCCGACATCTCGCCGAGCATCCGCATGATCAGCATGACCAGCAGGCCGGAGAGCACGAAGGCCAGGATGATCGCCGGGCCGGCCGCCGCGATGCCCGCGCCGGAGCCCACGAAGAGGCCGGCGCCGATGACCCCGCCGAGCGCGATCATCGAGAGGTGGCGCTGCTTGAGCCCGTGGGAGAGCTGCTGGCCACCGGACGGGGAGGCGGGGGTGGCGGTCCCGGGCGCCGGGGGCGCGGAGGTACGGGCCATGAGGGTGGGATCCAGACTGTTCGACATGCGGTGCGAGTTGCCCAATATCCGGTGACAAGGCTGTCCATGCCAAGGATGCCCCGATCCGGACCAGTATGCGGACCGGAACGTCACGCGGACCGCCCGGGCCGGTCACGTTCCGTCGCGACGGGATGCCGGACCCGACAAGGCGGGAGGTCGGGGCTTTGTCCGGATCACTGACGGTGTTCGGCGTGATCGACGCGTAGGTTCACAGGTGTTCACTCACCTGAACGGACGACCCGAGGAGAAGACCCCGATGGCCACCGCCAGCACCCCGACCGCCCCGACCCCGTACCGCGCCGTCCTCGCCGACCTGCTGCCCGCCGCCGGCACCCGGCTCGGCACCCAGGCCCGCGACCTGGCCCTGGTCGCCGGCGGCGCCGCGCTCACCGGGCTGGCCGCCCAGCTGTCGGTGAACGTCCACGGCTCCCCGGTGCCGGTCACCGGCCAGACCTTCGCGGCCCTGCTGGTCGGCACCGCGCTCGGCGCCCGCCGCGGCATCGCCTCGCTCGCGCTCTACCTGCTGGCCGGCATGGCGGGCCTGCCGTGGTTCGCCCAGAGCACCTCCGGCTGGTCGATCCCCTCGCTCGGCTA
This sequence comes from Kitasatospora sp. NBC_00458, assembly GCF_036013975.1. NCBI lineage: Bacteria > Bacillati > Actinomycetota > Actinomycetes > Kitasatosporales > Streptomycetaceae > Kitasatospora > Kitasatospora sp. NBC_00458. The sequence continues at coordinate 3,131,689 of NZ_CP107904.1, read as the reverse complement.
CCCGATCGGCTTCGTGCTGGCCGCCGGCCTGGTCGGCGCGCTGGCCCGCCGCGGCGCCGACCGGTCCCCGGTGCGCACCGCCGCCGCGATGGTCCTCGGCAGCCTCGCGATCTACGCCGTCGGCGTCCCGTACCTGGCCTTCGCGCTGGACGTGTCGCTGGGCCGCGCCGCCGAGCTCGGCCTCTACCCCTACCTGGTCGGCGACGCGCTGAAGGCCGCTCTCGCGGCCGGGGCCCTCCCGCTCGCCTGGAAGCTGCTCGGCCGCCGCTGAGGCGCTCCCCGCGTACTGCCGGGACGCGCCCCCGCGCACTGCCGGGAGGCGCTCCCGGAGCCGCGTCCCACGACCGACCTGCCGGTTCCGTCCGGCTCGTCCGGCCCCCTGCGGAGCCCGGGTCCGCGCGCATGCCACACTCATGGTCATGCGCGTGTACCTGGGCTCCGACCATGCCGGATACGAACTCAAGAACCACCTCGTGGAGTGGCTGAAGGAGGCCGGCCACGAGCCGGTCGACTGCGGACCGCACATCTACGACGCCCTCGACGACTACCCGCCGTTCTGCCTGCGCGCCGCCGAGCGCACGGCCTCGGACGGCGAGTCGCTGGGCATCGTGATCGGCGGCTCGGGCAACGGCGAGGCGATCGCCGCCAACAAGGTCAAGGGCGTCCGTGCGGCGCTGGCCTGGAGCGAGCAGACCGCCGCGCTCGGCCGCGAGCACAACAACGCCAACGTGATCTCCATCGGCGGCCGGATGCACACCGAGGAGGAGGCCACCAAGTTCGTCGAGATCTTCCTCAACACCCCGTACAGCGGCGACGAGCGGCACACCCGCCGGATCGACATGCTGAGCGTCTACGAGACCACCGGTGAGCTCCCGCCGATCCCGGCCCACCACCCGCAGCAGGAGGGCTGACCCTCCCGTCCGTCCCCTCCCACCACCCTCCCGGCGACCGGCCGCGCCCCGCAGGCGCGGGCGGTCGCCGCGTTGCCGGGCCCGGCTTCCCGCGGCCGGTGCCGGTCGCGGTGCCGCCCGGGTCGCGCTCCGCTGTGTGATCGGCCACAGCGCGCACCCCGGCGCGCGGCGTGCCGAGTGGCCCGCACGCGGGGCGCGTGCGCCGCGCGGGCGGTTCGTACGCCCAACCGGCGCACGCCTCCTGACGCACCGGCCGCCGCCCCCCGCAATCGGCCGAAACCCGCTGACGCGCCCGCGCCTCGGCGCAGCCGCTCACGTCCGGGCCGTCGACGCCGACCGGGGGCGCTGGATATGGTCGGTCCCCATGGCTGGCAGACCGCCGGGCTCACCGCCCCAGACGACTGCGACGAGGCCCGGCGCCGCTCCGGCGTCCGACCCCGTGACGGCCCGGTTGCGCAAGAGGCTCCGCCGGGTCCGCCGAAGGCTGCGCACTGCCGGGGTCGACTACTTCCGCGGCGGCGCCGCCGACTGGCCGGTGCTCTGCGCGCTCGCCCTGCTGGTGCCGCTGCTGATCATGCTCAACATCTGGTGGCCCGCCTGGGCCCCGCCCACCGCCCTGGTCCTGCCGATCCTGGCCGCCGCCCTGCTGCTGCGCCCCGGCTCCCTGGTGGTGCTGTACGCGCTGGCCGCGCTCGGCCTCTCCGCCGAGTCGGTGATCCACACCGGGCAGCGGGTGGCCAGCGACCACCCCGAGTCCTACACCTACGGCGTCACCCCCGGCGCCGCCCTGGTGGTCGGCGCGGCGGGGGTCGGCGGCCTGCTGCTGGCCCAGTTCCGCAGCCGGGTCGGGGTGCCCTGGTGGGGCGGCTCGACCATGCTCTTCGACCTCCGCGAGCGGCTGCGCGTCCAGAGCCGGGTGCCCGGGCTGCCGGCCGGCTGGCACGCCGACATGGCGCTGCGCCCGGCCGGCGGGCAGTCCTTCTCCGGCGACTTCGTGGTCGCCGACCGGACCGGGCCGGGCCGGCGGGTCCTGGAGGTCGTCCTCGCGGACGTCTCCGGCAAGGGCATGGACGCCGGTTCGCGGGCGCTGCTGCTCTCCGGGGCCTTCGGCGGGCTGCTCGGCTCGCTGCCCGCGCACGACTTCCTGCCCGCCGCCAACGGCTACCTGCTCCGGCAGTCCTGGGAGGAGGGCTTCGCCACCGCCGTCCACCTCGTGCTGGACCTGGACACCGGTGAGTACGAACTGCTCTCGGCCGGCCACCTGCCCGGCATGCAGCGGCTGGCCGGGGCCGGTCGCTGGGAGCTCAAGGAGGCCACCGACGGCCCGGCGCTCGGCATCTACGACGGCGCGAAGTTCGAGGGCGTGCGCGGCCGGCTGAACCGCGGCGACGTCCTGCTGCTCTGCACCGACGGCATGGTCGAGGCGCCCGGTCGGGACCTCTCCGAGGGCATGGACCGGCTGATGGGCGAGGCGGACCGGCTGGTGCCGGGCAGCGGCCCGGGCGCCGGCGGCGGCGCGGCCTCCCGGCTGATCGAGACGGTCGCCCGGGACATCAACGACGACCGCGCGGTGCTGCTGCTCTGGCGCGACTGACGGCCCGTCGCCGGGCCGGGGCCGGTTCCGCGGGGCTCCGGGGCCGGTCCTGCGGGCGTGCCGCGCGGCGGCACATGCCAACGGCAGCTGCTGTCAAGCCTGGGAGCTGATCTTCGGCCAATTCCGGCGCCCCGGCGGCAGAGCGGACCAGTGGGTTCCGGTCCGACCCCCCGGACGTTTCCCGGCCGCTCAGCGGTGCCCCGCCGATGATTCGTCAGAACGTCTCGGCTATCGTCTCGGTCGGCGGAAACTCGTCTCGCATCGCAGGATATCGGCGTTCGACTGACAGTCAGACCTTTACGCAATCGGCACGGTCGACCACACTGAGTCCGGGCGGGACTGTTCAGGATTCGGGGGATGGGGGGCGTCACATGCGGCACGACGGGCACCGTGCGGTCGCACCGGGCTCCCCCTCCGGCCTCGACGTGCCGGGCGATCTGCCGTTCCGCCTCGGGACCGTCGGACAGGCCGGGGTCCGGCTTCGCAGGGGCTGTCAGCCGGTGGCACCCCGATACGAAACGAGGAAGTGAGTCCGGGTGGCACTCTCCGTCTCCGCGCTGGTCCTGTTCGGCATCATCTGCTTCATCTTCATCCGCAACAAGCAGCTGAAGACCGCACACTTCATCCTGGCCGCCCTGTTCGGCTTCATGCTCAACCAGAGCACGGCCGCCAAGCCGATCCAGGACTTCCTGGCACAGATCGCCAAGTCCATCTCCAACATCGCCAGCTGACCCGGGCCGGCCGGCCCCGGGCCGGTCGAGGGAGCCCGCCGACCGGAGCCCGCCGCCCGACGCGGGCCCGTCGGCACCGCACGGGCACGAGCCGGTGCGGGCGAGGAGCGGCCGTCCGTCAGCGGTCGGCCCGTCTCGCCTGTCGCCAGCGGGCGAACAGACCGCGCGGGCGCGCCGCCGCCACGGCCGCCGGCCGGGCCGCCACGACCTCGCCGGCAGCAGCCGGCGCGGCCGTCGGCACCGCCGTCTCCCGTGCCGTCAGCACCACGAACAGCCGCGCCCAGCAGAGTCGTTCGCCGCGCGGCCAGTCCAGCGCGCGCAGCGCCGCCGAGGCCGCCTCGGAGACCTCGCCGTCGACCCGGACCTCGGCGACGTCGTCCCCGGCCTTGCCGCCCAGGAACAGCTTGACCCCGTGCGGCCGCCGCCCGGCCGGCCCGCCCAGCGCGGGCAGCAGTGCGGGCGCCAGCGCCGGCAGCACCCGGTGCTCGGCCAGCCAGCCGGCCAGCCGCTCGTTGCCGAAGCCGAACACCGCCGCAGGCCCCTGGACGGCGTGCCAGCCGGGCAGCTCGGGGTGGTCGGCGTGGTCGGCGTGCTCGCCCCGGCCCTCGCGCAGCTCGACCAGTGCCGAGGCGGTGGTGGTCGCCCACATCCGCACCGCGCTGTCGAGCTTCTCCTCCTCGGTCTTGCCGAGGCCGGCGGTGCAGTCCCAGACCACCGGGGCGTCCGCCCGGCCGAGCTCCAGCACGTAGCCCAGGTCGACGTGGCCGGAGCCCTCGCCGCCCGGGTGCTCCCGGACGGCCACCGCGGTCGTCCCCGGGCCGCGCACCACCTCGCCGTCGACGGTGCACTCCTGCCCCAGGCGCCCCATCTCCCGGACCACGGATCGCTGTATGACGGCCAGTCGGTCCTGGGGGCGCACGGGGACTCCTTCCACTCTCGGGCTTCTCGGGCTTCTCGGGCTTCTCTGGTTCCGCTCGGCCTCCGGGCGTCGCGAACCGCCGTCGAACTGCTTTCGAACGCCGCCGAGGCTATCGGCCCGGAGGCTCCCCGGGAAACCGCGCCGCCCCGGCCCCCGGCCCGCGCACGCGCCGCCCGGCGCTGCGCTCCGGTCGCGGAGATGAACCTTTTGCACCATTTTGGGTAGCGGAAACCATCGGCTCCGCCGGGAGAACCCGCATGCCCCGCACCGAACTGACGCCTCCTCCGGCGCCCCTGCTCACCCTCGACCTGCTGACCGCGGACGGGTCCGGCCTGGTCGCCGAGGTCGAGGCGTACCTGGCCTCGCTGCCCGCCCCGGCGCGCACTCCGGTTCCGTACGCCTGCCCGCTCGGCTCGGTGCTCCGCCCCTGGTACGACGGCCACCGGGCGCCCCGGGCCACCCTGCTGGACCGGGCGCTCCGCCGGCCGGCCCGCCCCGCGCCGGTGACCGCCGCCGAGCACCTCGGGCTCGCCTCCCGCTACATCGCCGCCCACGGGTGGCTGCAGGGCGCGATGTGGGACGCGTCCGGCCGGGTCTGCCTGCTTGGCGCCCAGGCGGCCGTCCTCGCCCACGGGTTCGGCACGCCGGCCACCGTGCGCACCGCCCGGGTCCAGCTGATGGAGGTGCTGCACGCCACCGGACGCCCGGTGAACTCCCCGGACGAGTACAACGACCGCCCCGCCACCCGGCAGGCCGACGTCCACCGGCTGCTCGACCGGGCCGCCGCCCGGGCCGCCCGGCTGGGCCTCTGACCGGGCCCCTGACGCCGGGTCGGGCACGCCGTCGGGGAACGCGAACGGCCCCGGAGCGATGCAGGGCATCACTCCGGGGCCGGACCGTGGAGCGGGCGACGAGAATCGAACTCGCGTGACTAGTTTGGAAGACTAGGGCTCTACCATTGAGCTACGCCCGCGCGATCCCCCGGCCGTTGCAGGACGGAAGGTCGGGAACAGCGTACCTGGTCCGGTCGGCTGCGTGCACACCACATTCGTTTCCGGGCCTCGGAATATCTCGCCGAACCGGCAGGGCCCGGCGTGTACGCTTCCTCTCGGCACCACGGGGTGTGGCGCAGTTTGGTAGCGCGTCCGCTTTGGGAGCGGAAGGCCGTCGGTTCGAATCCGGTCACCCCGACAGTGCGCAGGGTCTCGCCCTCGGCGGGGCCCTGTTGTCGTTTCCGGGTCCGGTCCGGCATCGTGGGTGGTTGATTTTTCACCAATCCAGGAGTCCCGATGCGCAGCCCGACGCGGATGAACCCCAAGATCGCGGTCGGCGTCGTCTTCGTCGCCGCGCTGTTCATGTCGATCATGGACACCACGATCGTCAACGTGGCCCTGCCCGCGATCGGCCGCGAGTTCGGCACCGACCCGGCCGGGGTCGGCGTGATCAACGTCGGCTACCTGGTCAGCCTGGCCGTCTTCGTCCCGCTCTCCGGCTGGCTCGGCGACCGGTACGGCACCCGCCGGGTCTTCCTCCTCTCGCTGGCCCTGTTCACCCTCGCCTCGCTGCTCTGCGGCGCCGCCGACTCGATGACCTCGCTCACCCTCTACCGGATCCTCCAGGGCGCGGCCGGCGGCCTGCTCACCCCGGTCGGGATGACCATGCTCTTCCGGGCCTTCCCCCAGGAGGAGCGGATGCGCGCCACCCGGGTGCTGATGCTCCCCACTGCCGTCGCCCCGGCCGCCGGACCGGTGCTCGGCGGCTGGCTGGTGGACGGCTGGTCCTGGCACTGGGTCTTCATCGTCAACGTGCCGGTCGGCCTCGCCGCCCTCGTCTTCGGCCTCCTCTTCCTGCCCGACTACCGCGCCGAGCGGGCCGGCCGGTTCGACGCGGCCGGCTTCCTGCTCTCCGCCGTCGGCTTCGGCGCCACCATGTACGCCCTCTCGGAGGGCGCGTCGGAGGGCTGGGGGAGCGCGCGGATCCTCGTCTCGGCGCTCGGCGGCCTGGTCGCGCTCGTCGCCCTGGTCGCGGTCGAGCTGCGCCGCCCCGAGCCGATGCTCGACCTGAGGCTCTTCCGGGACCGGATATTCCGCACCACCAACCTGCTCTCGCTCTTCTCCGGCGCGGCCTTCCTCGGCATGCTCTACCTCTTCCCGCTGCTGATGCAGGACGCGCTCGGCATGGACGCCCTGCACAGCGGCCTGATGGTGTTCCCGGAGGCGCTCGGCGTGATGCTCGCCTCCCAGGTGGCGGGCCGTCTCTACCCGCGCTTCGGCCCGCGCCGGATCCTCACCGCCGGCGCCGCCGTGGTGGCCGGCTGCCTGGCGCTGATGGCCGCGATCGGGCCGGAGAGCAACCTCTGGGCCGTCCGGGCACTGCTCTTCGTCACCGGCTTCGCGATGGCGCACGTCTTCATGCCCTCGCAGACCGCCGCGTTCGCCACCGTCGCCCCGGCCGCCACCGGCGCCGCCTCGACCCTCTACAACGCCCAGCGCCAGCTGGGCTCGGCACTCGGCGTCGCCGTCCTCGGGACCGTCCTCACGGCCGTCGGACCGCTCGCCGCGGACGCCTCGGGTACGCCCGTGGCGAACCTCGCCGCCTACCGCGCGGCCTTCCTCACCGCCGCCGGGCTGGCCCTGCTCGCGGCCTTGATCGCCCTGCTGGTGCGGGACTCCGACGCCGCCGCGACCATGTCCCCGGCCCCCGCCCGGGGTGGCGCGGGGGAGCTTCCGGAGCCCGCCCCGGAGCCCGCCGGGACCGCCTGAACGACCCCCTGCGGTGCCGCCCTGGCGTCCGCCTTTCGTGGTACCGGTAGGATGGGGCGCTGGCGGTAGTCCCTGCGGCGTCCACCCAGGTCGACCGCACGAGGGCGAGGAGTCACGCTCACCGTCCACCCCCCACGGGAGATGCAGCTCCAATCGCCCATCGCCCGTCTCGCCCGACCCGCCCGCAACCGGCCCAGGCCGGCGGCCCGGGGAAGGCGGAGGCAACCCGACCGCAAGCCCATAGGAGACCCAACCGTGAAGAGCGCCGTCGAGACTCTGAACCCGACCCGGGTTCGACTCACCGTCGAGGTGCCCTTCGAGGAGCTCAAGCCCAGCCTCGACGCGGCGTACAAGAAGATCAACCAGCAGGTCTCGGTCCCGGGCTTCCGCAAGGGCAAGATCCCGAACCGTGTCATCGACCAGCGCTTCGGCCGTGGTGCCGTGCTGGAAGAGGCCGTCAACGACGCCCTGCCGCGCTTCTACACGCAGGCCGTCGACGAGGGCAAGATCGAGGTCCTCGGCCAGCCCGACATCACCAACATCGAGGGTGTCGAGAAGATCGCCGACGGCGGCGACCTCAAGTTCACCGCCGAGGTCGACGTCCGTCCCGAGATCACCCTGCCGGACTTCTCGACCATCGAGGTCACCGTCGACCCCATCGCGGTCTCCGACGAGGACATCGACAAGTCCCTGGAGCAGCTGCGCGAGCGCTTCTCCTCGGTCAAGGACGTCGAGCGCGCCGCGGCCGCCGGTGACACCGTGGTCGTCGACCTGGAGGCCAAGGTCGACGGCGAGGTGCCGGAGGACGGCACCGCCGCCGGCGTGAGCTACGAGATCGGCTCCGGCCGTCTGATCGACGGCATCGACGAGGCCGTCGTCGGCCTGGAGGCCGGTGGCACCGCCACCTTCTCCACCGAGCTCAAGGGCGGCACCCAGGCGGGCAAGACCTCCGAGGTCACCGTCACCGTCACCGCCGTCCAGGAGAAGGAGCTCCCCGAGCTGGACGACGAGTTCGCCCAGCTGGCCAGCGAGTTCGACACCCTGGAGGACCTGCGCGCCGACTCCCGCAAGCGCCTTGAGCGCATGAAGGAGTACGACCAGGCCACCCAGGCCCAGGAGAAGGTGCTGGACGCGCTGCTCGGCCTGGTCGAGATCGAGTTCCCGGAGAAGCTCCTCAAGGACGAGATCGAGACCCGCAAGCACAACCTGGAGCACCACCAGCTGGAGCCGATGGGCCTCGACCTCGCGACCTACCTGGAGACCCAGGGCAAGTCGGAGGAGGAGTACCTCGGTGAGCTGGAGGAGCAGGCGAAGAAGGGCATCAAGACCCAGTTCGTCCTGGACCAGATCGTCGCCGACGAGGAGCTCAACGTCTCCCAGGAGGAGCTCACCGAGCACCTCATCCGCCGTGCCGCCGGTTCGGGCCTGACCCCGGACCAGTTCGCCCAGCAGGTCGTCCAGGGCGGCCAGGTGCCGCTGCTGGTCGGCGAGGTCGCCCGCGGCAAGGCGCTGGCCACCGTGGTCGAGGCCGCCAAGGTCGTCGACACCGAGGGCAACGAGGTGAACTTCGACGACGACGAGGCCGACGAGTCGGCCGAGACCGTCGAGGCTGCCCCGGCCGTCGAGGCCGTCGAGGCCGAGGAGAAGACCGAGGCCTGACCTCCCCGGTCGCCCTGAGGCGCGACAGCGGGCCCGGACGCCGTACGGTGTCCGGGCCCGCCGTGTTCCCGGCCGCGTTCCGGCCCCGCGGGCCCGCCGGGCGTGAACCCTGCGCTCACAGCGAACAGTTCTGCGTGAGGGATTCTGCGGCCCGGCCTGCGCGTTAGGGTCCATGGACAGCAACAATCACGACGTGATACCCGGAAGCTGTGCGACACCGTGACGGTCGCGGAGCGACCGTCCAAATCGACTGAGCAGGTGGCTAAGTGACGTACCCGCAGATGCAGATGCCCGGCCCGATGGCGCCGCACGCCGCCTCTGGTGACGTGCTGGGCGGCCTCGGCGACCAGGTCTACAACCGGCTGCTCAACGAGCGGATCATCTTCCTCGGCCAGCAGGTCGACGACGACATCGCCAACAAGATCACCGCCCAGCTGCTGCTGCTGGCCGCGGACCCGGACAAGGACATCTTCCTCTACATCAACTCCCCGGGCGGCTCGATCTCGGCCGGCATGGCGATCTACGACACCATGCAGTACATCAAGAACGACGTCGTCACCATCGCGATGGGCATGGCCGCCTCGATGGGCCAGTTCCTGCTGACCGCGGGTGCCAAGGGCAAGCGCTTCTCGCTGCCCAACGCCAACATCCTGATGCACCAGCCCTCCGCCGGCCTCGGCGGCTCGGCCACCGACATCCGCATCCAGGCCGAGCAGCTGCTCCGCACCAAGAAGCGGATGTCCGAGCTGATCGCCTTCCACAGCGGCCAGTCCTTCGAGCAGATCACGTCGGACTCCGACCGCGACCGCTGGTTCACGCCGGAGGAGGCCCTGGAGTACGGGCTGATCGACGCGATCATGCACAGCGCCGCGGACGTCCCCGGCGGCGGCGGCACGGGCGCCTGAGCCTGGCCCACGAGACCACAGCCACAACGCTCCGGAGGACAAGAACCCCCATGAACATCCCCAGCCTCTCCAGTGCCAAGGCGCGCGTCGAGGACATGCGAGCCGAGGGCCGCTACATCGTCCCGAGGTTCGTCGAGCGCACCTCGCAGGGCATCCGTGAGTACGACCCGTACGCCAAGCTGTTCGAGGAGCGCATCATCTTCCTCGGCTCGCAGGTGGACGACGTGTCGGCCAACGACATCATGGCGCAGCTGCTCTGCCTGGAGTCGATGGACCCGGACCGCGAGATCCAGATGTACATCAACTCGCCCGGCGGCTCGTTCACGGCCCTGACGGCCATCTACGACACCATGCAGTACGTCAAGCCGGACATCACCACCGTCTGCATGGGCCAGGCGGCCTCCGCGGCGGCCGTCCTGCTGGCGGCCGGCACCCCCGGCAAGCGGATGGCGCTGCCGAACGCCCGCATCCTGATCCACCAGCCGTACACCGAGACCGGCCGCGGCCAGGTCTCCGACCTGGAGATCCAGGCCCGGGAGATCTTCCGGATGCGCGAGCAGCTGGAGGAGATGCTGTCGAAGCACTCCAACAAGTCGGTGGAGCAGGTCCGCGACGACATCGAGCGCGACAAGATCCTGACGGCCGAGGAGGCCGTCGAGTACGGTCTGGTCGACCTGGTCATCTCCACCCGCAAGGCCTCGCTGACCTCCTGAGGTCGGCACCGCCCTCGCCCGCCGTCCGGCGCGGGGAGGGGCCGGGAGCGGGGCGCGCGGCCGGGTCGCGCGCCCCGCTCCGGCACACCGGCGGCTCCTGCGACGGCATCTGTTCGGTATCAATTCGCCCAGGGCGTAGGGCAGACCCGGCGAAGAGGACGGAATCGGCGGCTCGGCAGAGTACCGTCGGATAGCGAGACCGATTCGCCGTCGGGCGTCGACGGTCCACAGCACCAGGCCCCGGAACCCCCGCGGGGCCCCTGGCGAAGGGGAAGCACCTCGTGGCACGCATCGGAGACGGTGGCGACCTGCTCAAGTGCTCGTTCTGCGGCAAGTCGCAGAAGCAGGTGAAGAAGCTGATCGCCGGCCCAGGCGTGTACATCTGCGACGAGTGCATCGACCTGTGCAACGAGATCATCGAGGAGGAGCTCGCCGAGACCTCCGAGGTGCGCTTCGAGGAGCTGCCGAAGCCGCGCGAGATCTACGAGTTCCTGGACCAGTACGTGGTCGGCCAGGACCTCGCCAAGAAGGCGCTGTCGGTGGCGGTCTACAACCACTACAAGCGGGTCCAGGCGGGTGAGGCCGGCCGCAGCGGCGGCAACGGCCGCGAGGACGCCATCGAGCTGGCGAAGTCCAACATCCTGCTGCTCGGGCCGACCGGATCCGGCAAGACCCTGCTCGCGCAGACCCTGGCCCGGATGCTGAACGTGCCGTTCGCGATCGCCGACGCCACCGCGCTGACCGAGGCCGGGTACGTCGGCGAGGACGTCGAGAACATCCTGCTGAAGCTGATCCAGGCGGCCGACTACGACGTCAAGAAGGCCGAGACCGGGATCATCTACATCGATGAGATCGACAAGGTCGCCCGGAAGAGCGAGAACCCGTCGATCACCCGGGACGTCTCCGGCGAGGGCGTGCAGCAGGCGCTGCTGAAGATCCTGGAGGGCACCACCGCCTCGGTGCCGCCGCAGGGGGGCCGCAAGCACCCGCACCAGGAGTTCATCCAGATCGACACCACCAACGTGCTGTTCATCGTGGGCGGCGCGTTCGCCGGCCTGGAGCGGATCATCGAGGGCCGCGCGGGTGCCAAGGGCATCGGCTTCGGCGCCACCATCCGCTCCAAGCGGGAGCTGGACGCGAGCGACCACTTCCGTCAGGTGATGCCGGAGGACCTGGTCAAGTTCGGCATGATCCCGGAGTTCATCGGCCGCCTCCCGGTGATCACCAGCGTGCACAACCTGGACCGCGAGGCGCTCCTGCAGATCCTCACCGAGCCGAAGAACGCGCTGGTCAAGCAGTACCGGAAGCTCTTCGAACTGGACGGCGTGGAGCTGGAGTTCTCCCGGGACGCGCTGGAGGCCATCGCCGACCAGGCGATCCTGCGCGGCACCGGCGCGCGCGGCCTGCGGGCCATCATGGAGGAGGTGCTGATGTCCGTGATGTACGAGGTCCCCTCGCGTCAGGACGTCGCCCGCGTGGTGGTGACCGGGGACGTCGTCTCCAAGCACGCCATCCCCACCCTGGTGCCGCGCGACATGATCAAGCGGGAGCGGCGCGACAAGAGCGCCTGACACCGCGGGACGTCCGCCGGGGCCCCGGAACCGACACGGTTCCGGGGCCCCGGTGCGTGTCCCGGTGCGTGTCCGGGGCGGCCGCGGGCGCCCCGGAGGGGAAAGCGGTTCGTAACCCGGTTCCCGGATTACGTAAACTGTCCGTCGTGACCGACACCACGAACCAGCGCCCCGCGAACACACCCGCCGGGGACGAAGCAGCCACCCTCCCGACGACCTACGCTCCGGCGGACGTAGAGGGCGAGCTGTACGAGCGCTGGGTAGAGCGCGGTTACTTCACCGCCGACGCCAAGAGCGACAAGCCCCCGTACACGATCGTCATCCCCCCGCCGAACGTCACCGGTGCGCTGCACCTGGGCCACGCGTTCCAGCACACGCTGATGGACGCGCTGACCCGGCGCAAGCGCATGCAGGGTTTCGAGGCGCTCTGGCTGCCCGGCATGGACCACGCCGGCATCGCCACCCAGAACAAGGTGGAGCAGCAGCTCGCCGAGTCCGGCCTCTCCCGCCACGACCTGGGCCGCGAGGCCTTCGTCGAGAAGGTCTGGGAGTGGAAGGAGAACTACGGCGGCCGGATCCTCGGCCAGATGCGCCGCCTCGGCGACGGCGTCGACTGGTCGCGCGAGCGCTTCACCATGGACGAGGGCCTGTCGCAGGCCGTCCAGACCATCTTCAAGCGGCTCTTCGACGACGGCCTGATCTACCGGGCCGAGCGCATCATCAACTGGTGTCCGCGCTGTCTGACCGCGCTCTCCGACATCGAGGTGGAGCACGAGGAGGTCCCCGGCGAGCTGGTCTCGATCCGCTACGGGGACGGCGAGGACTCGATCGTCGTCGCCACCACCCGGGCCGAGACGATGCTGGGCGACACCGCCGTCGCAGTCCATCCGGAGGACGAGCGCTACCGGCACCTGGTCGGCCGGACCATCAAGCTGCCGCTGACCGACCGGGAGATCCCGGTCGTCGCCGACGAGCACGTGGACCCGGAGTTCGGCACCGGCGCCGTCAAGGTGACCCCGGCGCACGACCCGAACGACTTCGCCATCGGCCAGCGCCACGACCTGCCGAACCTGAGCGTCATGGACGAGCGCGGCGTCATCACCGTGCACGGCCCGTTCCTCGGCCTGGACCGGCTGGACGCCCGCGCGGCCGTCGTCGGCGCGCTGCGCGAGCAGGGCCGGATCGTCGCCGAGAAGCGCCCGTACATGCACTCCGTCGGCCACTGCTCGCGCTGCCACACGGTGGTCGAGCCGCGGCTGTCGCTGCAGTGGTGGGTCAAGGTCGCCCCGCTGGCCCAGGCGGCCGGCGACGCCGTCCGCGACGGCAAGGTGGAGATCCACCCGAAGGAGCTGGAGCGCCGCTACTTCGACTGGGTCGACAACATGTACGACTGGTGCATCTCGCGCCAGCTGTGGTGGGGCCACCGGATCCCGGTCTGGTACGGCCCGGACGGCGAGGTCGTCTGCGTCGGACCGGACGAGCAGCCGCCGACCGGCGAGGGCTGGCACCAGGACCCGGACGTCCTGGACACCTGGTTCTCCTCCGGCCTGTGGCCGTTCTCCACGCTCGGCTGGCCGGAGCAGACCCCGGACCTGGAGAAGTTCTACTCCACCGACGTCCTGGTCACCGGGCACGACATCATCTTCTTCTGGGTCGCCCGGATGATGATGTTCGGCCTGTACGCGATGGACGGCCAGGCGCCGTTCAAGACGGTCGCCCTGACCGGCCTGGTCCGCGACGAGTTCGGCAAGAAGATGTCGAAGTCGTCCGGCACCGCCGTCGACCCGCTGGACTGGATGGACGCCTACGGCGCCGACGCCGTCCGCTTCACCCTGGCCCGCGGTGCCAACCCGGGCGCCGACGTGCCGATCGGCGAGGACTGGGTCAAGGGCTCGCGGAACTTCTGCAACAAGATCTGGAACGCGACCCGCTTCGCGCTGATGAACGGCGCCACCGTCGAGGGCCCGCTGCCCGCGCCGGAGCAGCTGACCCCGGTCGACCGCTGGATCCTCTCGCGGCTGAACGCGACCGTGGCCGAGGTCGACGCGCTGTACGACGGCTACGAGTTCGCCAAGGCCTCGGACGCGCTGTACCACTTCGCCTGGGACGAGGTCTTCGACTGGTACGTCGAGCTCTCCAAGACCACCCTGGCCAAGGGCGGGGCGCAGGCCGACGCCTCGCGCCGGGTGCTCGGCGAGGTCCTGGACGTCACCCTGCGGCTGCTCCACCCGATCGTGCCGTTCGTCACCGAGGCGCTGTGGACGACGCTCACCGGCGCCGAGTCGCTGGTCGTCGCCGAGTGGCCGGCGGACGGCGGCTTCCGTGACGCCGCCGCCGAGTCCGAGGTCGCCACGCTCCAGCAGGTGGTCACCGAGGTCCGCCGGTTCCGCTCGGACCAGGGCCTCCAGCCGGCGCAGCGGGTCCCGGCCCGGCTGGAGCTGGACGGCACCGTGCTGGCCGTCCACGAGGACGCGATCCGGTCGCTGCTGCGGCTGACCGTCCCGGAGGAGGGCTTCTCGGCCACAGCCTCGCTGCCGGTCGCCGGTGCCACCGTGGCGCTGGACCTCTCCGGCACCATCGACGTCGCGGCGGAGCGCAAGCGCCTCGCCAAGGACCTCGCGGCCGCCGAGAAGGAGAAGGCCCAGACCGCCGCCAAGCTCGGCAACGAGGCCTTCCTGGCCAAGGCGCCGGACGACGTGGTCGCCAAGATCCGGACCCGTCAGGAGGCCGCCGGGGCCGACATCGCCCGGATCACCGCCCAGCTCGCGGCGCTGCCGCAGGGCTGATCCGGAGCCGGATCCCGAGGAGCCGCACCCCCGCCTCGGCGGGGGTGCGGCTCCTCCGTTTTTCCGGAGGTCGGATAGTCGTGCGTCCCAATAGCCCAATCCCATTGCTCCCTTCCGGCGAATATTCATCCTGGACCGGGTGAGGTCCTATTCCGCCCGAATTCATTCCGCTCTTGCCCGCGCGCGTTCGCGGAAGTTGGCAGGTCGGATGTGTACGGTGTGCTTCGAGTTCCGCAGAGCCGAGGAGCGACGGGAGGGCGTGGCGTGGTGGTGACCGAGGAGTTGGCCGACGAACTGCCTGCCGAGGTGGTCGAGGAGGCCAAGGCGAGGGCGGCGGTGCTGCTGCTCGCGTTCCGGCACGGAAACCAGCTCGCGTTCGACCACGCGCTGGACCGGCTGTTCGAGGAGCACGCCGAGCGGGAGGTGACCACCCTGCTCGCCTGGATCGCCGCGGAGGCGGTCCGCAAGGCCTACGCCCCCGAGGTCGGCGACCGGGTGCTCCGGGCGATGGCCCGGCGCGCCCCGCAGGACACCGGTGCGGTCGAGGTGGACGAGGAGAGCGCGGACGCGGCCCGGCTGATCGAGGCGGTGGCGGCGGGTGAGGTGGCCGAGGTCCGCGGCCTGGTGGCGGCGACCGCGGACACCACGTTCCTGCTGGGCGGCCTGCTCCAGGGCGTGGCGATGATGCTGCCGCTGCTGCCGGAGGGCGAGCTGGCCGGGATCACCGCCGAGCTGCGGCGCCGGCACGGTGGTGCCGGTGCGGAGATCCCGGAGGCCCGGGCCGGGGTCTGACCCCGGCCCGGGCCCCCGGGCGCGCCGGTTACGGCATCGCGTGCAGGTGCGAGCCGACGGTGGAGGCGATCCCGCCGCCCGCCTTGGCGTCCCAGTTGGTCGACCAGGTCATGGCCCCGCCGATCCCGGGCCACTTGGTGTCGGGCTTGAAGGTGCCGCAGTTGGTGCCGGCGGCCAGGCAGTCCAGCGCGTTGTTGACCACGCTCGGGCTGACGTACCCGCCGCCGGCCGCGCTGGTGGACGCGGGGACGCCGAGCCCCACCTGGTCGGGCCGCAGCCCGCCCTTGAGCTGGATGCAGGCCAGGGCGGTGAGGAAGTTGACGCTCCCCTGGGAGTAGACCTGTCCGTCGCAGCCCAGCATCGCGCCGGAGTTGTAGTACTGCATGTTGACGATGGTGAGGATGTCCTTCACGTTCAGCGCCAGCTTGAAGTACTCCATCCCGGTCGACTGCATGTCGATGGTCTGCGGCGCCATGGTGAGCACGAAGCCCTTGCCGGCCTTCGCCGCCAGGCTGTGCAGCGCCTGGCCCATGTAGGTGGCGCTGACGCCGTTCTCCAGGTCGATGTCGATCCCGTCGAATCCGTAGCCCTGCATCAGGGACCAGGCGGTGTTGGCGAAGTTGGTCGCGGAGGTGGAGCTGTTCACCGAGACCGTGCCGTTCTGGCCGCCGACCGAGAGGATCACCTTCTTGCCGGCCGCCTTCTTGGCCGCGATGTCGGCCTTGAACTGCGCCTCGGTGTAGCCGCCGAGCCTGGAGGAGAGCACCGGGTCCAGGGTGAAGCTGAGCCCGCCGGGCGTGCTGGTGGCGTCCGCGAAGGAGACCGCGATGATGTCGTACGCGGCCGGTACGTCGCTGATCCGCTGCACGGTGGCGTTGTTGTCGAAGTTCTGCCAGTAGCCGGTGAGCAGGTGCTTGGGCCCGGGGCGGGTCGGGGTGTCGGTGGGCGTGGGGGTGTCGGTCGGTGTCGGCGTGTCGGTGGGGGTCGGGGTCGGGGTGGTGGCGGTGGGGGAGGGCTTCGGGTCGCCGGGGCCCTGCAGCGAGACGTCGTCGGCGAGGAAGGCGGGCTGCCCGTACCAGCCGTGCAGGTAGACGGTGACGCTGGTGGTGTTCGCCCCGGTGGTGAAGGTGGTGCTGAGCTTGGACCAGGCGGCTCCGCCGGGGGTCCAGGTGCTCGGGTCGGTGCCGCCGGTGCCGCGGGCGCCGAGGTAGACGTACGAGCCCTGGACCCAGCTGCTCAGCGTGTAGGTCGAGGAGGGCTTCACGGTGACGGTCTGGCTGCACTCGCCGGTGGCGCTGTTGCCGGGGGTCGAGCGCAGTGCGGCCGAGCCGGAGTGCACGGTGGTGGTCTCCGCGGCGCCGGAGGAACACGTCCAGCCGCCGAGGTGGTCGGCGTTCTCGAAGCCGCCGTTGGTGACCAGTTCCACGACGTCGGCGGCGGCGTGCGCGCCGGTGCCGCCGGCCAGGACGAGGCCGCTCAGTCCCACCGCGATCGCGCTGGCGCCGGCGAGCAGGGAGTGCACGGCGCGGGGGCGCCGGTTGTGGGCAGGTGGCATGACTCCATCTCCTGCGGGGGAGGCCGTCGGCTCACGTGGGGGAGAGCCGTCCGGGTGTCGATGGTGCGCGTGCAGGGGCTACCGACAACTCAAGTCCCTGTCGGGGAAGGAGACTTGCCTCACAAGGTGGAGTAGACCAATCCGCCTGTCAAGAGGACGGTCAGGCGGCGGCCGCGACCTGCGGCGATGTCAGCCGCGCGGTCAGCCCGGCGATCCGGGCGGAGGCGAGACCGTCGCCGTAGGGGCTCGGGGTGGCCGCCAGCCGGGCGAGCCGCTCGGGGGTGTCGGCGAGCCAGGCGCGGGCCAGGGCGCCGAGTTCCCCGCCCGGCCGCACCAGTGCGGCGAAGCCGGCGTCGACCGCCTCCGGCCGTTCGGTGGAGCGGCGGACGACCAGCAGCGGGCGGCCGAGCACGGTGCACTCCTCCTGCACCCCGCCGGAGTCGGAGACCAGCAGGGCGGCGTGCCGGGCGAGGCCGAGGAAGTCGGCGTAGCCGACCGGCCCGGTGACGGCCAGTCGCTCCAGCAGGGCGTCCAGGCCGAACCGCTCGACGGCCGCCCGGGTGCGCGGGTGCATCGGGAACAGCACCGGGGTGCCGTCCCGGGCGATCCGGTCCAGTTCGGCGAGGACGGCGCCGAGCGCCTCGGCGGAGTCGGTGTTCTCCGGCCGGTGCACGGTGGCCAGCACGTAGCCGTCCTCCTCCACCCCGTGCCGGGCGAGCAGCGCGGCCCGGGCACCGGCCCCGGGCAGCCTGCGGCGGACCACCTCGACCACGGTGTTGCCGGTGAGCGCGATCCGCTCCTCGGCCAGCGACTCGGCCCGCAGGTTGGCGGCGTTGTCGGTGGTGGCGGCGCAGAGCAGGTCGGAGACGTGGTCGACCATCACCCGGTTGTGCTCCTCGGGCATCGCCCGGTCGAAGCTGCGCAGCCCGGCCTCGACGTGGACCAGCGGGATCTCCCGGGCGTTGGCGGCGAGCGCGCCGGCCAGGGTGGCGTTGGTGTCGCCCTGGACGACGACGGCGGCCGGGCGGTCCTCGGCGAAGGCGGCGTCGAGCTGGCCGAGCGACTGGGCGATCTGCCCGGCGCGGGGGCGGCCGCCGACACCGGTGAGCAGTTCGGGCCGGGGCAGGCCGAGGTCGCGCAGGAAGCTGCCGGACATCGCCTCGTCCCAGTGCTGGCCGGTGTGGACCAGCCGGGTGGCCGGACCGAGCTCGTGGATCAGCGGGGCGAGCTTGACCAGCTCGGGGCGGGTCCCGAGGACCACGGCGACGCTGCCGGGGGCGAGCGGGCGGACGTCGGGCTTCGGCAGGGGGCACAGGGTCATGACGGGGGCTCCGGGGTCGGGGCGAGCGGGCCGGGACGAGCGGCTGCGAGCGGGCCGCGCGGGGGCGGCGGTCAGGATTCGAGGGCGGTGGGGGCGCCGAGCGCGACCTTCTCGGCGTTGCGCCTGGTCTTGGCCCAGCCGTTGCGGCCGAGCAGCAGCCGGACGGCCGCCCGGGCGGCGACCACGAACAGGTGGTAGGCGTAGAGCCAGACCAGGACGCCCCAGAGCAGTCCGGTGAGCCGGCTGCGGTCGGGGTGGACGAGCCGGCGGTAGGCGAAGCCCCAGAACAGCATCGGCAGGGTGGCGAGCACGAAGGCGAGCGCCATCCAGGGGCCGAAGCGGAGCTGGAACGCGGCGGTCTCCGCGGGGAAGAGCACCAGGCCGGCCGCGGTGATCGCGATCGACAGCGGGGTGAGCACGACCAGCAGCACGCAGACCACCGGCTGGAGGAAGGTGTAGAGCACCTCGGCCTTGCCGGCGGGGCGGTAGTGCGGGGAGCGCAGGACCCGGCCGGTGTAGCGCAGGCACTGCATGTTGCCCTGGGCCCAGCGGGTGCGCTGGGTGAGGAAGCGCCGGCCGGAGACCAGGGCCTCCTGGGAGACGGCGGCCTCGGTGACGTGGGTGAGCCGCCAGCCGGCCAGCCGCAGGTCCAGGCCGGACTCGTAGTCCTCCAGCAGGGCGCGCTCCGGCCACGGCCGGCCGGCGCGGCCCTCCTCGGCGGTCAGCGAGTCCAGGGCGGTGAGCCGGACGAACTGGCCGTTGCCGCCGAGGCCGACGCTGCCGGTGCGGCGGCGCAGCAGCTGCATGCCGGCGTTGTTGGCCTGGAACTCGACGTCCTGCATCCGGACCAGGGCGCGGGCGAACGCGTTGGCGAGCCGGCCGCGTCCGGGCAGCGGCCGCTCGTCCTCGGCGTTGCGCATCCGGACGCCGATCTGCACCGCGCCGGTGTCGGAGCGGCCGAGAGCCCGGTCGTTGCAGACCTGTTCGAGGGTGCCGTGGTCGAGCTGACCGTCGGCGTCGACCACGCCGACGACGACCCGGGACCGGTCGGTGCCGGCGGGCAGGCCGGCGGAGATCTCCCGGTAGGCGGCGTTGAGGGCGGCGCCCTTGCCGATCCGGGCGTGCGGGCGGCGGCGCTGGACGAGGTGGATCCGGTCGTCGTGCCCGGCCGCGGCGAGCACCAGCTCGCGGGTGGCGTCCTCGCTGTCGTCGTCGATCACCCAGAGGTGGGCGGCGGGGGCGACGGCCCGCAGTCCGGCCAGGGTCTGGGCGACCACCGCCTCCTCGTCGCGGCACGGGATCACCAGGTGCCAGTGGAAGGCGGACGGGTCGCCGGGCTCGCCGGGGGTGTTGTGCCGGAAGGCGTGCCGGGAGCCGGCCCAGTAGAGCAGGAAGCGTCCGAAGACGAGCGCCATGTAGACCAGCAGCGCCAGCGAGACCAGTCCGGCGAGCCAGACGATGCTGTCGCGGCGGACCTCGATGAAACCGCGCAGGGCGTCGGGCATGGCGCTGTGCTCCTCGTGATCAAAGGTGATGTGTCTCCCAGTGATGCGAATCGCTGCGTCGTTGCGGCCTGATGTCGCTAAATCGATAGTAAACGCGGAAAACGACCAAGCCGGGTCAAAGTGGTCGTTCTCACCCCGTCGGGAGCGCCGCGCACGGCTCCGTAGACTGTGGTCGTGAGCGACAAGGCCGACCCGAACCCGTACACCCTCCGCCCCGCCGACGGCACCGCCGCCGACGCCCTGCGCGACGTCGAGGTGGAACTCTCCAAGCGCTGGCCGGAGAACAAGCTGGAGCCCTCGCTCGACCGGATCGAGGCGCTGATGGACATCCTGGGCCAGCCCCAGCGGTCCTTCCCCTCCATCCACATCACCGGCACCAACGGCAAGACCTCCACCGCCCGGATGATCGAGCAGCTGCTCAACACCTTCGAGCTGCGCACCGGCCGCTACACCAGCCCGCACGTGGAGTCCGTCACCGAGCGGATCAGCCTGGACGGCTCCCCGATCAGCCCCGAGCTGTTCGTCGAGGTCTACCGGGACATCGAGCCGTACGTGCGGATGGTCGACGAGCGCGAGCCGGTCGCGATGTCCTTCTTCGAGGTGCTGACCGGCATGGCGTACGCGGCCTTCGCCGACGCCCCGGTGGACGTCGGCGTGATCGAGGTCGGCATGGGCGGCTCCTGGGACGCCACCAACGTCATCGACGCCGCCGTCGCGGTGATCACCCCGATCGGCCTGGACCACACCGACAAGCTGGGGGAGACCACCGGCGAGATCGCGGTCGAGAAGTCCGGGATCGTCAAGCCGGGGGCCGTCGCCGTCGTCGCCCAGCAGCAGCTGGACGCGGCCCAGACCATCCTGCGGCGCGCCGTCGAGGTGGACGCCACGGTGGCCCGCGAGGGCATGGAGTTCGGCGTGATCCGCCGTGAGGTCGCCATCGGCGGCCAGCTGGTGACGCTGCGCGGGCTCGGCGGCGAGGAGTACGAGGAGGTCTTCATCCCGCTGCACGGCGCCCACCAGGCGCAGAACGCCGCGCTCGCGCTGGCGGCGGTCGAGGCCTTCTTCGGCGTCGGCGGCGCCCGCGGCGGGCAGCTGGACGTGGACAAGGTGCGGCAGGCGTTCTCCGGCGTCGCCTCGCCGGGCCGCCTGGAGGTCGTCCGCCGCAGCCCGACCATCCTCCTGGACGCCGCGCACAACCCGGACGGCGCCCACGCCACGGTGGCCGCGATCGGCGAGTCCTTCGGCTTCACCCGGCTGGTCGGCGTGGTCGGCACCAGCGGCGACAAGGACGTGGCCGGCCTGCTGGAGGCCTTCGAGCCGCTCCTGGCCGAGGTCGTCATCACCCGGAACTCCACCCACCGCGCGATGGACGTGGACGCGCTGGCCGCGCTCGCGGTCGAGATCTTCGGCGAGGACCGCGTCCAGGTCGAGCCCCGGCTCGACGACGCCATCGCCGCCGCCGTCACCCTGGCCGAGGAGGAGGGCGACCTCGGCGGCGCCGGGGTGCTGGTCACCGGTTCGGTCATCACGGTGGGCGAGGCCCGCCTGCTGCTCGGGAGGAAGTGACGATGAGGACGCTCTGTTCCTCGACGCTGATCGGCGAGGCTCTGCTGATCATGTTCGCCGGCCTGGTGGCCATGCAGCTCTCGGACGTCCCCACGGCCACCGTGTGGACCGTCAGCGGCATCGCGATGGCGCTCTGCGTGCTGCTCTGCGGCATGATCGGCCGGCCCGGCGCCGTCCCCGTCGGCTGGGCGCTGCAGATCGGACTGATCGCCAGCGGCTTCGTCCTGCCGACCATGTTCGGGCTAGGCGCCGTCTTCGCCGGCCTGTGGTGGTGCTCGGTGCACTACGGCCGGAAGATCGACGAGATCAAGGCCGCCCGGGCCGCCGCCGCACCGGCCCCGGCGGTCTGATCCACGGCCTCCGAGGGGCTGCCGGGGCACCTGCTCACGCAAGGTAACCTCTGCGGTAGTCGCACTCCGCACGTCGAACGGCGTGCGAGCCGTCCCGATCATTCCCAGGAGATGCACCGTGTCCCAGCGCACGCTCGTCCTGCTCAAGCCCGACGCCGTCAAGCGCGGCCTGGCCGGCGAGATCATCAGCCGCATCGAGCGCAAGGCCGGCTGGCGCCTCACCGCCGTCGAGCTGCGCACCTTCGAGCGGACGACGCTGGAGCAGCACTACGCGGAGCACGTCGGCCGCCCGTTCTACGAGCCGCTGCTGGAGTTCATGACCTCCGGCCCGTCCATCGCCCTGATCGTCGAGGGCGAGGAGGTCGTCGCCGGCATCCGCATGCTGGCCGGCGCCACCAACCCGCTGGAGGCCGGGGCCGGCACCATCCGCGGCGACTACGCGACCATCACCCGTGAGAACCTGATCCACGCCTCCGACTCGCCCGAGTCCGCCGAGCGCGAGATCAAGATCTTCTTCCCGGCCCAGGTCTGATCCGGACGGCTCCAGGGACCTCGGGGTGCCCCGGTCGGGACCATTGGCCCGGCCGGGGCATTCTTATCGGGAAATAGGGAACCAGGGGGGCCGACACGGCGTCCCAATGCCCGGAGAAGCGATCACGCTCCGGACAATGGACGGTATGCCCCACGTCGACGTCCGTGCCGGCCGGCGTGACTACGATGGACGCGACTCAAGGGCCCGGTAAGGCAGCTCAGCTGGTCTCCGCCCAAGCGTGGGCGCGCGCGTTCCGTCCACCTCCATGACACCGAGCCCGGGAAGGCACCCACACCCCATGGCGAGCAACCTGTCGTTCATCGGCCGCGACTTGGCGATCGACCTCGGAACTGCCAACACGCTGGTGTACGTCAGGGGCAAGGGGATCGTCCTCAACGAGCCGTCGGTGGTCGCGGTCAACACCAACACCGGGGGGATCCTGGCCGTCGGCTCCGAGGCCAAGAAGATGATCGGCCGCACCCCGGGCAACATCGTCGCGATCCGCCCGCTCAAGGACGGCGTCATCGCCGACTTCGAGATCACCGAGCGGATGCTCCGCTACTTCATCCTCAAGATCCACCGGCGCCGCTTCCTGGCCCGCCCCCGGGTCGTCGTCTGCGTGCCCTCCGGCATCACCGGCGTCGAGCGCCGCGCCGTCATCGAGGCCTCCCTGCAGGCCGGCTGCCGCCAGGTGCACATCATCGAGGAACCGATGGCCGCCGCGATCGGCGCCGGCCTCCCGGTCCACGAGCCCACCGGCAACATGGTCGTCGACATCGGCGGGGGCACCACCGAGGTCGCCGTCATCTCGCTCGGCGGCATCGTCACCGCGCAGTCCATCCGGGTCGCCGGCGACGAGCTGGACAACGCCATCGTCCAGCACATCAAGAAGGAGTACTCGCTGCTCCTGGGCGAGCGCAGCGCCGAGCAGATCAAGATGAGCATCGGCTCCGCCTTCGGCCTGGAGGGCGAGAAGGACGAGCACGCCGAGATCCGCGGCCGCGACCTGGTCAGCGGCCTGCCCAAGACCGTCGTCATCTCCGCCGCCGAGGTCCGCGAGGCCATCGACGAGCCGGTGAACTCGATCATCGACGCGGTCAAGACCACCCTCGACCAGTGCCCGCCCGAGCTGGCCGGCGACGTCATGGACCGGGGCATCGTGCTCACCGGCGGCGGCGCCCTGCTCCGCGGCCTGGACGAGCGGCTGCGCCGGGAGACCGGCATGCCGATCCACATCGCCGAGAACCCGCTGGACTCCGTCGCACTCGGGTCCGGCAAGTGCGTCGAGGAGTTCGAGGCCCTCCAGCAGGTACTCGACGCCGCACCGCGCCGTTAGCAGAACCGAAACGTCAGCCGAACTGAACGGGTCCCCGCCCGGGTCCAAGCCCGGGCGGCGGGGCCCAGGCACGAAGGGGCAGCACCAGCACCGTGAGGGACACACGAGAGAGCCGGCTGCTGCTCATCCTGCTGGTGGCCGTCGCCTTCGCGCTGATCACCGTCGACATCAAGGGCGGTGAAAGCTCCCCGCTCGGCGGCGCCCGGCGCGCCGCGGCCTCCGTCCTCGGCCCCGTCGAACGGGGCGCGGCCACCGCCGTCGACCCGGTCGCCGACACCGTCCGGGCCTTCCGCGACGCCGCCGCGGACAGCGGCCGCACCGACCAGCTCGCCCGGGAGAACACCGAACTGCGGCAGAAGCTGGCCTCCTCCGACATGGCCGGCGGACGCACCAAGCAGCTCGACGACCTGCTGCGCACGGCCGGCGCCGGCGGATACACCGTCAAGGCCGCCCAGACCATCGCGATCGGCCCGGCCCAGGGCTTCTCCTGGACCATCACCATCGACGCCGGCAGCGACGACGGGCTCACCCGGGACATGACCGTGATCAACGGCCAGGGCCTGGTCGGCCGGATCACCACCGTCGCCCCGACCACCGCCACCGTGCTGCTCGCCTCCGACCCCGGCTTCTCCGCCGGCACCCGGCTGGAGGCCACCGGCGAGATCGGCTTCGCCTCCGGCGGCGGCAGCAGCGCCATGAAGGTCTCGCTGCTCAACGGCAAGGCCCAGGTCAAGGACGGCGACCGGCTGGTCACCTTCGGATCGCAGAGCGGCCGCCCGTTCGTCCCCGGCGTCCCGATCGGCAAGGTGGTCCAGGTCGAGGCCAACCCCGGCCAGCTCACCAAGACGATCCTGGTCGAGCCGTTCGTCCAGTTCACCCGGCTCGACCTGGTCGGCGTGGTCGTCGTCCCGCCGCGCACCGACCCGCGGGACGCCGTCCTGCCGCCCGCCCCCGCGCCGGCCGGCCAGGCCCCGGCGGCGCCCGCCGCACCGGCCGCGGCCCCGGCCGCCGTCCCGCCCGCCAAGCCCAATGGGGGGAACTGAGCCATGCGCCTCGCCCGCATCCCCGTCTCCGCCGCCCTGATCCTGTTCGGCCTGATCCTCCAGGTCAGCGTCTTCGGCCGGCTGCAGCTCCCGGGGGCCACCCCGGACATACTGCTGCTCGTGGTGGTCGGCCTGGCCATGGTCTACGGGCCGACCGGCGGCTGCCTGGTCGGCTTCGCGGCCGGCCTGCTCGCCGACGTCGCCCCGCCCTCCGACCACGCCATCGGCCGGTACGCGCTGGTGCTCTGCCTGATGGGCTACGCCGCCGGACTGCTCCGCCCCGAGCACGGCCGGCAGCGTTCGGTCTCCAGCGCGCTGCTCGTGGTCTCCGTCGCCGCGATCGCCTCCACCCTGCTCTACGCGATGGTCGGCGCCCTGGTCGGCGACACCGCCGCCCGGCACGTCGGGCTCGGCTCGCTGGTGCTGACCGCGCTGGTCTACGACCTGCTGCTGGCCCCGTTCGTGGTGCCCGCCGTGATGGCGCTCGGCCGCCGCTTCGGCAAGGACCCGGTGGCCGCCGCCGGACCCGGCGACGACGAGGGCGGCCCCGGCCTCGGCACCCTCGCCCGCTACCGCACCACCCGCGAGGCCTCCTCCGGCCCGATGTTCAAGAGGAAGCGCCTGCTCGGCGCGGGCAAGCGCCCGTAGTCCGCGCAGGCCCCGACCCGACCAGCCCGCCCTCGCGATTTCCTGGAGCGCACGAGACGTGAGCAACATCCCCGAGACCGGCCGAACCCGGCGGGTGACGATCCGTCTGGTGGTCCTGCAGATCCTGGTGCTGTCGCTGCTCGCCACCCTCGGCGGGCGGCTCTGGTACCTCCAGATCCGCAACGCCAAGGAGTACACCGCCAAGGCGACCGGCAACCACATCCGCGAGGTCGTCGAACCGGCCGTCCGCGGCGAGATCCTGGACGCCTCGGGCCGCATCCTCGCGGGCAACGAGACCAAACTGGTCGTCTCGGTCAGCCGCACCTCGCTCCTCCAGCAGAAGGACGGCGGCAAGGCGGTGCTGACCCGGCTCGCCGAGGTCCTCGGCATGCCGGCCAAGGACGTCCAGGAGAAGGTCCGGCTCTGCGACCCCAAGACCCCGCAGCCCTGCTGGAACGGATCGCCCTACCAGCCGATCCCGGTCACCAAGGAGGCGACCACCCAGCAGGCGATGCAGATGATGGAGCGCCGCGAGGACTTCCCCGGGGTCACCGCGCAGCCCACCGCCGTGCGCCACTACACCGGCGCCGAGGGCGCCAACATGGCCCAGGTGCTCGGCTACCTCTCGCCGGTCACCGACGACGAGGTCTCGAAGACCGCCGACAAGGCGGGCCTGGACCGCTACCTGCCGGCCGACCAGATCGGCCGGGCCGGGCTGGAGTCGGTGTACGACCGCGACCTGCGCGGCACCGCCGGCATCACCAAGCTGGAGGTCGACAACCTCGGCCGGGTGATCGGCACCGCCGACAAGGCCCCGCCGCAGACCGGCAACAACCTGGTGACCAGCATCGACGCCAAGGTGCAGAAGGTCGTCGAGGACAACCTGGCGCAGGCCATGGCGGACGCCCGCAAGACCTGGGACAAGAACACCAAGCGCAACTACGAGGCGGACTCCGGCGCCGCGGTCGTGATGGACGTCAAGACCGGCCGCATCATCGCGATGGCCAGCGCCCCCAGCTACGACCCGAACATCTGGCAGGGCGGCATCTCCGGCAAGGACTACCAGGGGCTGACCAACAAGGAGTCCAACTACCCGCTGCTGAACCGGGCCATACAGGGTCAGTCCGCCCCCGGCTCCACCTTCAAGGTGGTCTCCACCGCGGCCGCCGCACAGGCCGGCTACGCGCTCAACGGCAACTACCCGTGCCCGAGCAGCATGACCATCGGCGGTCGCGAGTTCAAGAACTTCGAGAGCCAGGGCCACGGCTCGATCACCCTGGCCCAGGCGCTGGAGGTCTCCTGCGACACCGTCTTCTACGGCCTCGCCTACGACCAGTGGCTGGCCGACGGCGGCATCAAGCCGAAGAAGGACACCGGCGACTGGTTCTACAAGACCGCCCACCAGTTCGGGCTCGGTGCCAAGACCGGCATCGACCTGCCCTCCGAGGCGGCCGGCCGGGTGCCGGACCGGCAGTGGAAGCAGTCCTTCTACGACAACAACAAGGACGCCTGGTGCAAGCAGGCCGAGAAGGGCGGCAAGGAGTACGCCGACCTGATCGCCAAGGAGAACTGCGTCGACGGCTACGTGCTGCGCGCCGGTGACGCCGTCAACTACGCGATCGGGCAGGGCGACACCCTGGTCACCCCGCTGCAGATGGCGCGGATCTACTCGGCCCTGGCCAACGGCGGGACGCTCTGGCGGCCGACCGTCGCCAAGGCGGTGATAAGCCCGGGCGGAGAGCTGGTCCGCGAGATCGCCCCGCACGAGGACGGCAGGCTGCCGACCGACGCCAAGACCCTGCAGTACATCGACGAGGCCACCAAGGGCGTCGTCTCGACCGGTACCGCCGCGTGGAAGTTCACCGGCGCGGGGTGGCCGCAGGGCAAGATCGAGCTGCACGCCAAGACCGGCACCGCCGAGGTCGAGGGCAAGCAGACCACCTCGTACCTGACCACCTACAGTCGCGACTACGCGGTCGTGATGACGATAAGCCAGGGCGGCACCGGCTCCGGCGGCTCCGGCGACTCCGTCCGCCGGATCTACCAGGCGCTCTACGGCGTCGACGACAAGGGCAACATCGACAACGGCAAGGCCCTGCTGTCCACGCCGCAGACCGAGCTGCCGAAGTTCAACGCCGACGGCACCGCGATCATCAAGCAGGCCTCGTTCGCCGGGGCGTCCGCCGGTGCGGCCGCCGCGGAGCTCGGCGACCCCGGGGTGACCGGCGGTTCGCCGCGGGTCTTCCTGGACCCGGCGCAGCCGGTCGGGGCGGTCGTGGTGCCGGTCGCGGCGGTCGCGGCCGTCGAACCCACCCGCTCCACCGGAAGGGGCCGGGCATGACCTCCTACGGCTCGTACCGCCAGCTGCGGCTCGTCCCGCAGCGCGGCGGGGTCCCCAGGACGCTGGCCAAGGACTCCCCGATCTGGCGGATCGACTGGATACTGCTGCTGGCCGCGGTGGTCCTCTCGCTGGGCAGCTCGCTGCTGGTCTGGTCGGCCACCCGCGGGCGCGACTCGCTCACCCACGGGGACCCGCAGTACTTCCTGTACCGGCACCTGACCAACGTCATGATCGGCGCCGTGCTGTGCGCGGTGGTGATAGCGATAGGGAGCCGCCGTTTCCGGACGGTGGTGCCGTTCCTGTACGCCGGCGTCATCGTCCTGCTGCTGGCGACGCTGAGCCCGCTCGGCTCGACCATCAACGGCCAGCACTCCTGGATCCAGCTGGGCGGCGGCTTCTCGGTGCAGCCGGCGGAGTTCGCCAAGCTGGCGATCGTGCTGGTGATGGCGGTCGTGCTGTCCGAGCAGGTGGACGCCGGGGAGCGGGAGTTCCCGGCGAACCGGGCGGTGTTCCGCGGGCTGGTCTGGGCGACGCTGCCGATGGCGATCGTGATGCTGATGCCGGACGCCGGCTCGGTCATGGTGATGGCGGTCATCGTGCTCGGTATCCTGCTGGCCTCCGGCGCGGCCAACCGCTGGGTGTTCGGGCTGATCCTGGCGGGCGTCGGCGGCTGCGTGGCGATCTGGAAGCTCGGAGTGCTGAGCAAGTACCAGATCGACCGGTTCGCGGCCTTCGCCAACCCGGCGCTCGACCCGTCCGGGGTCGGCTACAACACCGCCCAGGCGCGGATCGCGATCGGCTCGGGCGGGCTGACCGGCAAGGGGCTGTTCCACGGGACGCAGACCACCGGGCAGTTCGTGCCGGAGCAGCAGACCGACTTCGTCTTCACGGTGGCCGGTGAGGAGCTGGGCTTCCTCGGGGCGATGGCGATCATCGTGCTGCTGGGCGTGGTGCTCTGGCGGGCCTGCCGGATCGCCCGGCAGGCGACCGACCTGTACGGCACCATCGTGGCGGCCGGGGTCGTCGCCTGGTTCGCGTTCCAGGGGTTCGAGAACATCGGGATGTGCCTGGGCATCATGCCGGTGGCCGGCATCCCGCTGCCGTTCGTCTCCTACGGAGGGTCGTCGATGTTCTCGACCTGGGTGGCGATCGGGCTGTTGCAGGCGGTGCAGAGCCAGCGGCCGATAGCGGCCTGACCGCGGCGCGTCGCAGGAGCACCGGCGGGGCCGGTCCGGGTGTGTACCGGACCGGCCCCGCCGGTGTTCCCGGGGCTACCAGGTGTCCCAGTGCGCGATCCGGTCGGTGGGGACGCGCGGGCCGGGGCGGAAGTCGGTGCCGATGGTGTGGGCGAGCGGGACCAGTGCGACCTGGGCCACCGTCTCGTACGGGACGCCGAGCAGTTCGGCGGCCTCGCGCTCGTAGTGCAGGTGCGGGGTGGTCCAGGCGGTGCCGAGGCCGCGGGACCGGGCGGCCAGCATGAACTGCCAGGTGGCGGGGAGGATCGAGCCCCAGGCGTTGGCCTGGCCGACGTGCGTGCCGAGTTCGTGCCGCCCCTCGATCCGGACGCAGGGCACCACGAGGACCGGTACCTCGTGCAGGTGGTCGAAGAGGTGCTGGGCGCTCTCGGCGAGGCGCTGCCGCCGGTCGGTGTCCTCGGTGGTGCGGTCCAGGCCGGTGCGGACGACGGGCTGCCGGGGCCGGGCCAGGCCGAGCCGGTAGAGGTCGGCGAGGGCCGCGCGCCGGGCCGGATCGGTGACGATCACGAAGTCCCAGCGCTGGCGGTTGCGGCCGGTGGGGGCCTGGGCGGCGAGGTCCAGGCACTCCTCGACCAGGGACCGGTCCACCGGGCGGGTGAGGTCGAGCCGCTTGCGCACGGCCCGGGTCGTGGTGAGGAGCTGTTCCGCGGTCAGTTCGAGGTGGGGCGGGTGGGGCACGGCCTTGGCCTCCGGTCGGATGGGCCGGCCGCGCGGGGCGGGGCCTCAGTCGGCCGGCGGGACGTCGAGGAGCTTGCGGGTGAGGCGGACCAGGGTCGCCCGTTCGCCCGGGGTGAGTGCGGCGAAGGCGTGGTCCAGGACGGGGGCGATGGCGCGCTCGGCGTCGGCCAGGGCGGCGGCCCCGTCGGGGGTCGGGGTGACGGCGTAGGCGCGGCGGTCCCGCGGGTGGCGCTCGCGGCTGACCAGGCCGGCGGCCTCCAGGGCGTCCACGCAGCCGACCATCACGCTGCGGTCGATCCGCAGCTGCTCGCTGAGCTCCTGCTGGGAGCAGCTGCCGACGGCGTCGAGCATCTTGAGCACCAGGTGCTGGGCCACGGTCAGCGGGGCGCCGGAGAGCTGCTCGTCGATGGACCGGGCGACCGCGGTGGTGGCCCGGCAGAGCGCGATGTCGGGGCGGTCCCGGGTGAGTGCGGCGAAGTACCGCCCCCGCTCGCCGCTGTCGTCCGCCCTGCTCGGTGACGCGAGGCGGGCGGTCCTGGGAGCGGCGGCCATCGGGACTCCTTCGGTCGTGGACGGCCAGCATAACGCTCCCCCGAGATTGTTTGACGGTAGATGATTTCCGCTGCTACGTTCCGAGCGTACTTGATCGAGCATCAGATTGTTGAGAGTCAGATCAACTTGGGGGCGGGATGGCCGGCGGGGGCGGAACGGGCACGGCTGCGGACGACCGCGGCGGGGGGACGGCCGCGGCGGGCGGCGAAGCGGCGGGGGAGGAGTGGCTCGACCCCGCGGACGGGCGGCTCGGCTGGGACGGCGTCTGCGGCTTCGAACGGACCGGCGGCGCCGTCCTGCCCCTGCGGATCCCGCAGGAACGCCTCGGCACCGTGCTCTCGGACAACTTCGTCCGGCTCGCCCGGATCCCGGCCGGAGCCCGGTTCGCCGTCCGCACCGACGCCACCGCGCTGCTGCTCGACCTCGCCGCCGAACCGGGCACCGCGCCCCTCGACGTCCTCGCCGACGGAGAACTCCTCCACCGGCGCCACCTCGGACCCGGCCGCACCCGGCTCGCCCTGGCGCTGCCGGGCCGCCCGGCGGAGGTGGAGGTCTGGCTGCCGCACCTGTCCCGCACCCGGCTCGCCGCGGTCGGCCTCCGCGGCCACCGGCTGCTGGAGCCCGTCGACCGCACCGGCCCGCGCTGGATCGCCTACGGCAGCTCCCTGACCCACGCGATGTTCCCCGACGGGCCCTCCGCGAGCTGGACCGCCCTGCTCGCCCGCCGCCACGGCTGGCGGCTGCGCAACCTCGGGTTCGCCGGCGAGGCCTACCTGGACCCGCTGGTCGCCCGGGTGATCCGGGACACCCCAG
Source organism: Kitasatospora sp. NBC_00458 (assembly GCF_036013975.1). Classification (NCBI taxonomy): domain Bacteria; kingdom Bacillati; phylum Actinomycetota; class Actinomycetes; order Kitasatosporales; family Streptomycetaceae; genus Kitasatospora; species Kitasatospora sp. NBC_00458. Next base: position 3,100,850 of record NZ_CP107904.1, on the reverse strand, counting down.
CCGACCTGGTCACCCTGGAGATCGGCACCAACGCCTACATCCGCTCGACGTTCACCGCCCGCAGCTGGGGGCCCGCCGTCTGCGGCTTCGTCGAGACGATCCGGGACGGGCAGCCGGACACCCCGATCGCCGTCATCGCCGCCCTGCCCTCGGTGGATCGCGAGAAGGCGGTCAACGCGGCCGGCCTGACCCTGGCGGACGTCCGCGACCTCACCGCCACGGCCGTCCGGGTGCTCCAGCGGCTGGGCGACCGCCGGCTGCACCTGGTCGACGGCCGGGACGTGCTGCCGGTCGCCGAGGCGGACGGGCTCTACGCGGACGGCCTGCACCCCACCCCGGAGGGGGAACACCGGCTGGCCGGCCTGGCCGCGCCCTTCCTGCGGCCGCTGGTCGCCCGGATCGGCCGGCCGGGGGCCTGACCCCGGCCCGACCCCCGGCCCGCCGGACGGGGGTCGGGCCGGCACCGGGGGACCGCCGGCGGCGGGAGGTCAGGCCGGCCGGACGGGGCCCGGCGGCGGGAGGTCAGGCCGGCAGCAGGAGATCGGCGGCGGCCAGCGCCGCCCGGGCCTGGTGCGAGACCTGGCAGTCCACCGGCACCCAGCGGACGCCCAGCCGGTGCAGGCCGTCCAGGCTCGACGCGACGATCGTCCGGGCCCGCGCCCTGGCCGCGTCCGCCGCCGGCCCGCCGGAGTCCGCGAGCAGCCGCAGCAGCATCGAGGCGACCCGCAGCGGCAGCCGCTCGGCGACGATCCGGGCGGTCGTCACCCGGGACACCGACAGCGGCGCCTCCGACCACTCGGTCCGCCACTCCTCCAGCAGCAGCGGGCAGACCTCCAGGTTGAACTCGATCGAGCGCAGCAGCGGCCCGTATGCCACCCCGGCGTGCGGCGGCACCTGCGGCAGCAGCCCGACCAGCTCCTCCACCCGGTCGCCCAGCGTGCGGGCGGCGGCCCGCACGGCGGCGCGCGCGTTGGGGTGCCGGCGGGAGTCGCCGACCGCGTCTATCGCCCACATCGGCACCTCCAGCACGGCCGTCACCCCGCCGTACCGGCCCGCGTACGACCAGGTGGACAGCTCCGGACGGTCCGGCAGCGCCTGCGAACCGCCGCCCGGCGCCGGCATCACGTACGCGCCGGGGGCCGGACTGTCCCAGCCGACCGCGTCGTAGGAGTCGACGTCCAGCGGGATCCCGGCCCGCGCCACCGACCGCGCGAACCCCTCGGCCAGCCCCGGCAGCGGCCGGGTCAGCTGCACGAACGCGCCGCCGAAGTCCACGCCGTGCAGCGAGCACTGCAGGACCGGGCGCAGCTCGTCGATCAGGCCGGTCAGCGCCAGGCTCTCCGGCATCGGCGGGCGGCCGCCGTCCGGGGCCGGCGGCAGTTCGGGCTGCTCGTCGAACGCGGGCCGGAAGAAGTGCTCGTAGTGCCGCGCCGGGGTGAGCGGGCCGTGCAGCCAGCCCTCGTTGAGGGCGGCGCCGTCCGGATCCAGGCAGAGCAGCACGTGCCAGCCGGCGCCGGGGCGGGGCGGCAGCTCCAGCACCCGCTCGGCCAGCCGGACCGCGGCGGCCACGCCCACCGGCTCGTTCGGGTGCGGTCCGCCGACCGCCAGCACGGCGTGCTCCCCGTCGTCGACGGAGAGCAGCACCAGCGGCCGGCCGGCGCGGGAGCGGCCCACCTCGCGGACGCGGCACCGGTCGGGGTGGCGGCGGGCCAGCCGGTGGGCGGCCGAGACGGCGCGGGCCACCGTCGGGTAGCCCTCGGTTTCCTGGCGCGGCGGGTCGATCCGGCGTACCCGTGGGCCCGTGTCGGTCATGGCTCTCCTGTCCTCGGGCACGCCCGTGCACGGGCGGCGGTGTGGCCTGTCCTCGGGGGCTGTCCTCGGGGGGCTCTGGTGAGGGGGTCGTGCTGCGGGGGAGGTGCTGGCGGTGCTGCGGGAAGGTGCTGCGGGGAGGTCGGGGAAGGCGTTGCGGGGAGGTCGGGAAGGTGCTGCGAGGGGTTCGCCCTGCGGGGCATACCCGGGAGGGCCGTCCGGCTACCGCGTGCGGGGCGGCCTCGCCGCAGCCGGTACCGGTCCGCCGCGGTGGGTCAGCCGCCCGCGGTTCCGGGCGGGAGGACCGCCGTCCCGGGCGCGAGGCCGGGGCCGGTTGCGTTGTGCATGGTCAACTCCCTTGCCTCGACGGCGTACAGGACCCTCCGGCAGAGCCTTGCCAGTACCGCACGCGGCCTCCGAACGTGTCAACCACCGTCGACGCCGCACCGTCGGGCGGCGTTCACCCGCCGGGGCGCCCCCGGCCGCCCGGGAGTCGGCGGCCCGAGGGCCGGGAAGAGCCGGTCCCGATTCGGCTACCCTTGAGGGTCACCCCACCCAGTCGCCGCCCCCAGTGAGCGCGGCGGTCGTCAAACGTCGTAAGGGTTCCTAGTACATGACTGTCGAATCGGTCTTCCCACGCCTGGAGGCCCTCCTCCCGCACGTCCAGAAGCCGATCCAGTACGTCGGCGGCGAGCTCAACTCGACCGTCAAGGACTGGGACGCCTGCGACGTCCGCTGGGCGCTGATGTACCCCGACGCCTACGAGGTCGGACTGCCCAACCAGGGCGTCATGATCCTCTACGAGGTGCTCAACGAGCAGGAGGGCGTGCTGGCCGAGCGCACCTACAGCGTCTGGCCGGACCTGGAAGCGCTGATGCGCGAGCACGGCGTCCCCCAGTTCACCGTCGACGCCCACCGGCCGGTGCGCGCCTTCGACGTGTTCGGGCTCTCCTTCTCCACCGAGCTCGGCTACACCAACATGCTCACCGCCCTCGACCTGGCCGGCATCCCGCTGAACGCCCGGGACCGGGGCATCGACGACCCGATCGTGCTGGCCGGCGGCCACGCCGCGTTCAACCCCGAGCCGATCGCGGACTTCATCGACTGCGCCGTCGTCGGCGACGGCGAGCAGGCCGTGCTCGACATCACCAGGATCGTCCGGGCCTGGAAGGAGGAGGGCCGCCCCGGCGGGCGTGAGGAACTGCTGCTGCGCCTGGCGCGCACCGGCGGCGTGTACGTGCCCGCCTTCTACGACGTCGAGTACCTGCCCGACGGCCGGATCGCCCGTGTCGTGCCCAACGCCCCCGGCGTGCCGTGGCGGGTCTCCAAGCACACCGTCATGGACCTCGACGAGTGGCCCTACCCCAAGCAGCCGCTCGTCCCGCTCGCCGAGACCGTGCACGAGCGGATGTCCGTCGAGATCTTCCGCGGCTGCACCCGCGGCTGCCGCTTCTGCCAGGCCGGCATGATCACGCGCCCCGTGCGGGAGCGAAGCATCACCGGCATCGGCGAGATGGTGGAGCGCGGGCTGAAGGCCACCGGCTTCGAGGAGGTCGGCCTGCTGTCGCTCTCCTCCGCCGACCACACCGAGATCGCCGACGTCGCCAAGGGCCTGGCGGACCGCTACGCCGAGGACAAGATCGGCCTGTCGCTGCCGTCCACCCGCGTCGACGCCTTCAACATCGACCTCGCCAACGAGCTGAGCCGCAACGGCCGCCGCTCCGGCCTCACCTTCGCCCCCGAGGGCGGCAGTGAGCGCATGCGCAAGGTGATCAACAAGATGGTGTCGGAGGAGGACCTCATCCGCACCGTCGCCACCGCCTACGGCAACGGCTGGCGCCAGGTGAAGCTGTACTTCATGTGCGGCCTGCCCACCGAGACCGACGAGGACGTGCTCCAGATCGGTGAGATGGCGAAGAACGTCATCCAGAAGGGCCGCGAGGTCACCGGCCAGAACGACATCCGCTGCACCGTCTCCATCGGCGGGTTCGTGCCCAAGCCGCACACCCCGTTCCAGTGGGCCCCGCAGCTGTCCGCCGAGGCCACCGACGCCCGCCTCGCCAAGCTGCGCGACTCCATCCGCGGGGACCGCAAGTACGGCAAGAACATCGGCTACCGCTACCACGACGGCAAGCCCGGCATCGTCGAGGGCCTGCTCTCCCGCGGCGACCGCCGGATCGGCGCCGTCATCCGGGCGGTCTACGAGGACGGCGGCCGTTTCGACGGCTGGCGCGAGCACTTCTCGTACGACCGCTGGATGGCCTCCGCCGAGAAGGGCCTGGCCGGCACCGGGGTCGACGTCGACTGGTACACCACCCGTGAGCGCACCTACGAGGAGGTGCTGCCCTGGGACCACCTGGACAGCGGCCTCGACAAGGACTGGCTCTGGGAGGACTGGCAGGACGCGCTGGAGGAGGTCGAGGTCGACGACTGCCGCTGGACCCCCTGCTTCGACTGCGGGGTGTGTCCCCAGATGGACACCAGTATCCAGATCGGCCCCACCGGCAAGAAGCTCCTGCCGCTGACCGTGGTCAAGTAGCGACCTTCGGGGCGCCCCGCCGGACACCCGGCGGGGCGCCCCGGCCCCGGTTCCGGCCGCGCGGCCGCGGTGTCCCTGGCCAGGGGCGGAGCGAGGGGGTGGCGGGGGCGCGTACCCTTTGAGGTGACAGAGTCCGGACAGTGGCGGGAAACCGCCGCCGCGACGGACGGGGACAACTGACTAAGGACTGAGCGACCCTGGCACGCCGTACGCCCGACGGTCCGCCGCCCGCGCCGACGGTGCAGCGGATCCGTCTCCGCTACACCAAGCGCGGCCGGCTCCGCTTCACCAGCCACCGCGACTTCCAGCGCGCCTTCGAGCGCGCCCTGCGCCGGTCGGCGGTGCCGATGGCCTACTCGGCCGGCTTCACCCCGCACCCGAAGGTCTCCTACGCCAACGCCGCGCCGACCGGCGTGGCCAGCGAGGCGGAGTACCTGGAGATCGGGCTCGCCGCAGCGCGCGACCCCGAGGCGCTGCGCGCCCAACTGGACCAGTCGCTGCCCCCCGGTCTGGACGTCATCGACGCGGTCGAGGTCCAGACGCCCAACTTCGTGGAGCGCCTGGAGGCCTCCGAGTGGCAGGTCCGCCTGGACGGTGTCACCCCGGAGGACGCGGCCCGCGCGATCGGGCTGTTCCTGGCCCAGGAGCGGGTCGAGGTCGAACGCCTCACCAAGAACGGCGTGCGGGTCTTCGACGCGCGCGGGGCGGTGGCGGCCCTCGAAATCGCCCCGTCGCAGGTCGACGGCGGTGCGGACACGGACGGCGAAGGGGGCCGCGATGTTCGGACCGGGCGTCCCTGTGCGATACTGCGCCTGGTAGTACGACACGCCACACCCGCCGTACGACCCGACGACGTGTTGTCCGGTCTCCGTGCGACGGCCGACCTGGCGCCGCCGGTCCCCGCAGAGGTGACCAGGCTGGCGCAGGGGCCGCTCGACGAGGGGACCGGCACGGTGACCGACCCGTTGGCGCTCGACCGCGCCGCGGCCCAGGCCGTCCCTCTGACGGCCGGCGAGCCGCGCGCAACCGCGTCCGCCTAGCGGGCGGAGGCCGGGTCCAGTTCGCACTGGGCCCGCTGGTCCTCCAGGCCCCCGCTGCTCCCCAGGGGAGCGAGCGTCGTCGAAGCACAGGCCGGCCTCTTGCGGCCCGCCGACCCCGATGGTCGGTGGGCCCGAGGACCCCGTCCGGGAGCCACCCGGGGTTGGGGGACGGCGCAGCTTGGGAAAACCTCAGAAGACTGGTCAGACCAGAAGACTTTCGACACCCCGCCGAGGGCGGGGCGCCGAGCGAGACTATGAGCCCCTGTGCGGCCTCGCGTCCGCGCGGCGGCACCGTGAAGGTCCCGGCCCGAGCATCATCGCGATGCCGGCCGGCACCACCGGTGCCCCGCCGTGCCAGGATGCGGAGCCCGGGGGCCTGACGGGAGATCCACCCGCATGCTCGATAACACCGATCCGCAGCAGTCTGCGGCAACGGAACAGAACGACACCGCCGTGACCGGTGGCGACGGCGCGTCCGCCGCGCCGCCGCGCCGGCGCCGCCGCGCGGTGTCCCGCCCGGCCGGTACGCCGCAGGGCGCGGCCTCGGCGCCCGCCGAGACGGTCATCCCGGCCGAGGCCGAGGTGAAGCCGGCCGAGACGCCGGCCGCCGCCGAGACGCCCGTCGCCGAACCGGTGGCGGAGAAGCCGGTGCGCGCCCGCCGGACCCGCAAGCGGGCCGAGGCGCCCGCCGGGGCCCCGGAGGCCACCTCCATCGTCGTCACCGCGCCGGACGCCGGTGCGGCGCAGGCGCCCGCCGAGGAGCCGGCCGCGAAGGCCGCCGCGACGGTGGAGACCGCCGCCGAGAAGCCCGCGCGGGCCCGCCGGACCCGCAAGAAGGCCGAGGCCGCTCTGGTCGAGGTGCCGGCCGCCGAGGAGGCGCCCGTCGCCCAGGAGCCCGCCGCCGTCGAGGCCGCCCCGGTCGAGGAGGCGCCCGCCGCACCCGCCCGCCGCGCCCGCCGCCGCCGTGTGGTCGAGGCGACCCCGGTCGTCGAGGCCCCGGTCGAGGAGCCGGTCGCCGAGGAGCCGGTGGCCGAGGAGGAGCCGGTCGTCGAGGAGCCCGCGGCCGAGGAGGCCGCCCCGGCGCCCGCCCCGGTCGTCGAGCCCGAGCCGGTCACCGGCCGGGTGCGCCGCCGCGCGGTCCGCCCGTCCACCGCGATCTTCCAGGCCCCGGTCTTCCAGGAGCCGGCCCCCTACGTCGCCCCGCCCGCGGCGCAGCCCGCCGCGGCGGCCGCCCAGGCCGAGGCCCCGGTCGAGGCCGCCGAGGCGCCGGAGCAGCGCGAGGAGGAGGACGAGTTCGAGTACAGCGGAGTCGGCCGCCGCCGTCGCACCCGCACCCAGGTCCGGGTGCAGGCCCCGTCCCGGCAGCGGAGGGCCGCCGCGGAGAAGCCGGCCGCCGCGAAGCCGGTCGTCGAGCGGCCGGTCGTCGAGAAGCCCGTCGCGGAGAAGCCCGTCGCGGAGAAGCGCGCCGCCGCCGTCGTCGTCGAGCCGGTCGAGGCGCCCGCGGTCGAGGCCCCCGTCACCGGCCCCGAGGCCGAGGACGAGTGGGAGGACGGCCGTCCGTCGCGCCGCCGCCGCCGGGGTGGCCGTCGCCGCCGCCGCGGTGAGGCCGAGGAGACCGAGGCCGAGACCACGGAGGCCGGGAAGGCCGCCGACGAGGCGCTCGCCGCCGCCGAGGACGAGGAGGACGACGAGGACGACCTCGCCGCCGGCCTGTCCTCCTCCCGTCGCCGCCGTCGCCGTCGCCGCCGCAGCGGTGAGGCCGGTGCCGTCGAGGCCCCCGAGACCACCGAGGACGGCGTCCGCACGGTGGTGAAGGTGCGCGAGCCGCGCCGCCGCTCCAGCGAGCCGTCCTTCGACCCGGACGAGGTGCAGTCCATCAAGGGCTCCACCCGTCTGGAGGCCAAGAAGCAGCGCCGCCGTGAGGGCCGCGAGCTGGGCCGCCGCCGGGTGCCGATCATCACCGAGGCCGAGTTCCTGGCCCGCCGCGAGTCGGTCGAGCGCGTCATGGTGGTGCGCCAGAACGGCCAGCGGACCCAGATCGGCGTCCTGGAGGACGGCGTCCTGGTCGAGCACTACGTCAACAAGGAGCAGGCCACCTCGTACGTCGGCAACGTCTACCTGGGCAAGGTCCAGAACGTGCTGCCGTCGATGGAGGCCGCCTTCGTCGACATCGGCAAGGGCCGCAACGCGGTGCTGTACGCCGGTGAGGTCAACTTCGGCGCGCTGGGCGGCCACGGCGGCCCGCGCCGGATCGAGTCGGTGCTGAAGTCCGGCCAGTCCGTGCTGGTGCAGGTCTCCAAGGACCCGATCGGCCACAAGGGCGCCCGTCTGACCAGCCAGATCTCGCTGCCGGGCCGCTACCTGGTGTACGTGCCCGAGGGCTCGATGACCGGCATCTCCCGCAAGCTGCCGGAGAACGAGCGCGCCCGCCTGAAGCAGATCCTCAAGAAGATCGTCCCGGACGACGCGGGCGTCATCGTGCGCACCGCCGCCGAGGGCGCCTCCGAGGAGGAGCTGACCCGCGACGTCCAGCGGCTGCAGCAGCAGTGGGAGGACATCCAGAAGCGGGCCACCAGCGGCAACGCGCCGGCCCTGCTGTACGGCGAGCCGGACATGACCGTCCGGGTCGTCCGCGACATCTTCAACGAGGACTTCACCAAGGTCATCGTCTCCGGCACCGAGGCGTGGAACACCATCCACGACTACGTCTCCAATGTGGCGCCGGACCTCGCCGGCCGGCTCCAGCGGTGGACCTCCGAGGTGGACGTCTTCGCCACCTACCGGATCGACGAGCAGCTGATGAAGGCGCTGGACCGCAAGGTCTGGCTGCCCAGCGGCGGCTCGCTGGTGATCGACCGCACCGAAGCGATGATCGTCATCGACGTCAACACCGGGAAGTTCGTCGGCCAGGGCGGCAACCTGGAGGAGACGGTCACCCGGAACAACATCGAGGCGGCCGAGGAGATCGTGCGCCAGCTGCGGCTGCGCGACCTCGGCGGCATCATCGTGATCGACTTCATCGACATGGTCCTGGAGTCCAACCGGGACCTCGTGCTGCGCCGCCTGCTGGAGTGCCTGGGCCGGGACCGGACCAAGCACCAGGTGGCCGAGGTCACCTCGCTGGGTCTGGTGCAGATGACCCGCAAGCGGGTCGGCCAGGGCCTGCTGGAGTCGTTCTCCGAGCCGTGCGTGCACTGCAACGGCCGCGGCGTGATCGTCCACATGGAGCAGCCGAGCAGCCACTCCCACGGCAACGGCGGCGCCGTCGCCGCCGTGGAGGCGGGCAGCGGCAAGCGCCGCCGCCGGGGCAAGGGCGGTGCGGCCCACGAGGAGCCGCAGGCCGTCGAGGCCGCGGAGGCCCTGGAGGCCGTCGAGGAGTTCGACATCGAGCCCTTCGAGGCCCCGGTGCGCGAGGAGATCGAGGGCCAGCTGGCGATCGAGGTGCCGGGGGCCGAGGCTCCCGCCGAGGCCGAGCCGGTCGCCGAGGCCGCCGCGGAGCCCGTGGTGGAGCCGGCGGCGCAGGCCCCGGCGCCCGCCGCGGCGCCCGCCGGGCGTACCCGCCGCCGTGCGGTGCGCAAGGCGACGGCTCCGGCCGGGGCGCCGGGCGGGGCGGAGATCGTGGTGCTGCAGGCCAAGGCCGAGGCGGCGCTGGAGTCGGCCTTCGCGGCCGCCGAGAAGCCCGCCGAGGAGGCCCCGGTCACCGAGGCCGCCGCGGCCGCCGAGGCCGCCGTCGAGCCGGCGGTGGAGCCGGCCGTCACCGAGGAGGCCGCCGAGGCGGTCGCCCCGGAGGCGCCCGAGGAGACGGCCCCCGAGGGGACCGTGTCCGAGGAGCCCGCCGAGGAGGCGCCGGCGCCGAAGAAGCGGGCCGCCCGCAAGACCGCCGCGAAGAAGACCACCGCCGCCGTCAAGAAGACGACGACGACGGCGGCCAAGAAGACCACCGCCCGCAAGACCGCCACCAAGCGGACGAGCGCGGCGGCCAAGAAGGCGGCGGCCGCCGAGGGTGATACGGCGGCCGAGTAGTGCCCGGCCCGGGACGGACCCCGTCCGTCCCGGGCCCGTACGGGCCGGTTTGCCCCAGGGGCGGCCGGTCCGTATTCTTGAACATCGGCGTGTCTACGCCTTGCTCCCGAGCACATCACCTTCCGGGTCCTCGTCAGAGATGCCCGGGGGAGGCCCCTGTGTCCGTACCCAGGTGGCTGGCATCAGGAGCTCCGACCGAGTTGGGAAAGTGGGTACCGCATGTACGCGATCGTTCGCGCAGGCGGCCGCCAGCACAAGGTCGCCATCGGCGACGTGCTGGAGATCGACCGTATCGAGGCCAAGCCGGGTGACTCGGTGGAGCTCTCCACCATCCTGGTCGTCGACGGTGACGATGTCACCTCCGACCCGTGGGTGCTGGCCGGCGTGAAGGCTCACGCCGAGGTGGTCGACCAGACCAAGGGCGACAAGATCGTCATCCTTCGCTACAAGAACAAGACCGGTTACCGTCGCCGCCAGGGTCACCGCCAGCAGCACACCGCTGTGCGGATCACGAGCATCGACTCCGTCAGCAAGTAAGGGGATAGCGAGATGGCACACAAGAAGGGCGCAAGCTCTACCCGTAACGGCCGTGACTCGAACGCCCAGCGCCTCGGCGTCAAGCGCTTCGGCGGCCAGGTCGTCTCGGCCGGCGAGATCATCGTCCGCCAGCGCGGCACCCACTTCCACCCGGGTGCCGGTGTCGGCCGCGGTGGCGACGACACCCTGTTCGCGCTGACCGCCGGTGCTGTGCAGTTCGGCACCCGCCGCGGCCGCAAGGTCGTCAACATCGTGGCCACCGAGGCCTGAGTCACACCAGACTCACAATGGAGGGTGGGCCGGAATGTTCCGGTCCACCCTCCGTGCTTTACCGCAGGTAGCGACATCGCACCGCAGACTTCTTCGTACTGGAGGCACACCCCATGACCACCTTCGTGGACCGCGTCGAGCTCCACGTCGCCGCGGGTAACGGGGGCCACGGCTGCGCCTCCGTGCACCGGGAGAAGTTCAAGCCGCTCGGCGGCCCGGACGGCGGCAACGGCGGCGAGGGCGGCAGCGTCATCCTCACCGTCGACGCGCAGGTGACCACCCTGCTGGAGTACCACCACTCGCCCAAGCGCAAGGCGACCAACGGCAAGCCCGGTGCCGGCGGCAACCGCACCGGTGCCGACGGGCAGGACCTCGTCCTCTCCGTGCCGGACGGCACCGTCGTGCTCGACCGGCAGGGCAACGTGCTCGCCGACCTGGTCGGCCACGGCACCAGCTTCGTCGCCGCCCAGGGCGGCCGCGGCGGCCTCGGCAACGCGGCCCTCGCCTCGGCGCGCCGCAAGGCCCCCGGCTTCGCGCTGCTCGGCGAGCCCGGTGACGCCCGTGACATCGTCATGGAGCTCAAGTCCGTCGCCGACGTGGCCCTGGTCGGCTACCCGAGCGCCGGCAAGTCCTCGCTGATCTCGGTGCTCTCCGCCGCCAAGCCGAAGATCGCGGACTACCCCTTCACCACCCTGATCCCCAACCTCGGTGTGGTCACCGCCGGCGAGACCGTCTACACCATCGCCGACGTGCCCGGGCTGATCCCCGGCGCCAGCCAGGGCAGGGGCCTCGGCCTGGAGTTCCTGCGGCACGTCGAGCGCTGCTCGGTGCTGGTGCACGTGCTCGACTGCGCCACCCTGGAGCCCGGCCGCGACCCGCTGAGCGACCTGGAGACCATCGAGGCCGAGCTGGCCGAGTACGGCGGTCTGGAGGACCGGCCGCGCCTGGTCGCGCTCAACAAGGTCGACGTGCCGGACGGCCAGGACATCGCCGACCTCACCCGCGCCTCGCTGGAGGAGCGCGGCTACCGGGTCTTCGAGGTCTCCGCGGCCTCCCGCAAGGGTCTGCGCGAGCTGAGCTTCGCGCTGGCCCAGATCGTCGGCGAGGCCCGCGCCGCCAAGCCGATCGAGGAGTCCACCCGGATCGTGCTGCGGCCGGCCGCCGTCGACGACGCGGGCTTCACCATCACCGAGGAGGACGGCGCCTTCCGCATCCGCGGCGTCAAGCCGGAGCGCTGGGTCCGCCAGACCGACTTCTCCAACGACGAGGCCGTCGGCTACCTCGCCGACCGGCTGGCCCGCCTCGGTATCGAGGAGAAGCTCTGGAAGGTCGGCGCCCAGGAGGGCGACACCGTCATCATCGGTCCCGAGGAGAACGCCGTCGTCTTCGACTGGGAGCCGACCCTGGCCGCCGGTGCGGAGATGCTCGGCCGCCGCGGTGAGGACCACCGCTTCGAGAACCCGCGCCCGGCGGTCGACCGCCGCCGCGAGAAGGCGAAGGGCCGGGACGCCGCCGAGTCCGAGTTCCTCGCCTTCGAGGCGCTCTCCAGCGGTCGTCAGGCCGCCGTCGAGGGCGACGACGAGGAAGACTGAGCCGGTACCGGACCGGATGGCCCCCATCGCCCGAACGGGCGGTGGGGGCCTGCTCGTTGACGGGGCGCGGCCGGTGTCGGGGGCGCCCGCGCGGCGGCCCGGGCACCGTCGGTGCCGCCGCCGTTGCCGCAGGCCGCTTCGCCGGCCGTTTCGCCGGCCGGCCGCGGTCCGGCTGCCGACCGGCCGCCGGCTGCCGTCCGGCGGATGGAACGCGCTGCGGACGGTCCGTGGCGATCGCGTAGATTGCGGGGGCGGCGGCCGGGCCCGGTCCCGCCGTGACCGCACCACATCTGAAGGGCGAACAGCGAGATGAGCGAGGACTCCCTGCGGGCGGAGGTGCTGACCGCACGCCGGATCGTCGTCAAGGTCGGCTCCTCCTCACTCACCACGGCGGCCGGCGGCCTCGACGCCGACCGCGTCGACGCCCTCGTCGACGCCATCGCCAAGGTGCGCGCCCGCGACGACGCCCCCGAGGTCGTCCTCGTCTCCTCCGGCGCCATCGCCGCGGGCCTCGCCCCGCTCGGCCTGGAACGCCGCCCCAAGGACCTCGCCCGCCAGCAGGCCGCCGCCAGCGTCGGCCAGGGCCTGCTGGTCGCCCGCTACACCGCCTCCTTCGCCCGCTACGGCATCCGGGTCGGCCAGGTGCTGCTGACCGCCGAGGACGCCAGCCGCCGCGCCCACTACCGCAACGCCTACCGGACCCTCGACCAGCTGCTGGCGATGGGCGCGATGCCGGTCGTCAACGAGAACGACACCGTCGCCACCGCCGAAATCAAGTTCGGTGACAACGACCGGCTGGCCGCCCTGGTCGCCCACCTGGTCCGGGCCGACCTGCTGGTCCTGCTCTCCGACGTGGACGGCCTCTACGACGGCGACCCCAGCCGCCCCGGCACCAGCCGGATCGCCGAGGTGGCCGGCCCGCACGACCTGGACGGCATCGAGATCGGCAGCGCCGGCAAGGCGGGCGTCGGCACCGGCGGCATGGTCACCAAGGTCGAGGCGGCCCGGATCGCCACCGGCGCCGGGATCCCCGTGGTGCTCACCGCCGCCAGCCAGGCCGCCGACGCGCTGTCCGGCCGCCCCACCGGCACCCTCTTCCTGCGCACCGGCAGCCGTTCCTCCGACCGGATGCTCTGGCTGGCCCACGCCAGCAGCCCGCGCGGAGCCCTGCACCTCGACGCCGGTGCCGTCCGCGCCGTCGTGTCCGGCGGAGCCTCCTTGCTTCCTGCCGGTGTCGTCAAGGTGGACGGCGAGTTCGCCGCGGGCGATCCGGTGGACCTTCTTGCCGAAAACGGCCACATCGTGGCGCGCGGACTGGTCAACTTTGATGCGAGGGAGTTGCCCCGCCTGCTCGGCCGGTCCACCCGAGACCTGGCCCAGGAGTTCGGCGCCGCCTACGAGCGGGAGGTCGTCCACCGCGACGACCTGGTCGTCCTGCGCGGCTGACCGGCCGCCGGCCGACGGCGGTCGGCTCCGCACGGGGGCGCGCCCGGCCGCGGGCGAGGAGGGGCGCAGCCGTACGCGTCGGGCCGGGGCCGGCGGGCACGACGACACGACATCGCCGAACAGGAGGCCGCCGGTGGAACGCAGGCGCGAGGCAGCGCTGACCGGAGGGACGGCGGGCCGGCGGCTGACCAGCATCGGCGGCGGCGGGGACGACGCCCCCGCCGGTCCGGCCGGTCCGCAGCCCCAGGGGTCCGGCACGGTGCACCGGCTCCGGCCGGACCGGCGCGAGGAGACCGAGCCGCCCACCGTGCCCGAGCAGGCCAGGCTCTGGCACGTGGTGCTGAGCGTGGCCGGGCAGGTCACCCCGCTCTCCGCGCTGCGGGCCGGACTGGAGCGGCTGGCGCACGACCACTCGTTCTTCCTGACCGCCCGCTACGCCGCCGACCACGCGGAGATCCGGTACTGGGAGCAGGCCCGGGACCTGCACGACGCGGCGGCGATCGCGCTGCGCCTCTGGGGCGAGCACAAGGTGACCGCGAGCCTGCCGCCGTGGGAGATCGTCGGCCTGGAGGTGGTGGACCGGGCGACCTACCACAAGCGGGTGGCCGAGGGCTTCGGCGGTGCGCAGCCGCACCTCGGGGGCGTCCACCCCTACTGAGGTCCTCCGGGGCGGCCGGTCCGGGGCCGGCCGGTGCGGGGCGGCCGGTGCGGAAGGGGGCCGGTCCGCGTGGGTCGGGTCGGCCGGGGCAGGTCCGCCGGGGTCGGGCCGACCGGGCGGGCGGCGTCTCACCGGGCGAAATACCCGGCGGGCGGCGGCCGGCCAGTCGCTACCCTTGGCGCATGAGCAGCGACCCCGCCACCGCCGACAGCCCCGTCCTCGCCGTAGCCCGCCGTGCCCGGGAGGCCGCCGCGGACCTCGCCCCACTGCCGCGCCGGGTGAAGGACGCCGCGCTGCAGGCGATCGCGGACGCCCTGGTGGCCCGCGCCGGCGAGATCACCGCGGCCAACGCCGAGGACGTCGCCCTCGCCCGGGCGGCCGGCACGGCCGAGTCGGTGATCGACCGGCTGACCCTCACCGAGGAGCGGATCGCCGCGATCGCCTCCGACGTCCGCGACGTGGCCGGCCTGCCGGACCCGGTCGGCGAGGTGATCCGCGGCTACACCCTGCCCAACGGCCTGGACGTGCGCCAGGTCCGGGTGCCGCTCGGGGTGGTCGGCATCATCTACGAGGCCCGTCCGAACGTCACCGTGGACGCCGCCGCGCTCTGCCTGAAGTCCGGCAACGCGGTGCTGCTGCGCGGTTCGGCCTCCGCCTACCGGTCCAACACCGCGCTGGTCGCCGTCCTGCGCGACGCCGTCGCCGGGGCGGGGCTGCCCGTCGACGCCGTCCAGCTGGTGCCGGGCGAGAGCCGGGACTCGGTCCGGGAGCTGATGCGCGCCCGCGGCCTGGTCGACGTGCTGATCCCGCGCGGCGGCGCCTCGCTGATCCGCACCGTCGTCGAGGGTTCGACCGTTCCGGTGATCGAGACCGGCACCGGCAACTGCCACGTCTACGTGGACGCGCAGACGGACCTCGCGATGGCCGTCGGGATCCTGCTCAACTCCAAGGCGCAGCGGGTCAGCGTCTGCAACTCGGCGGAGACCCTGCTGGTCCACCAGGACGTCGCCGACGCCTTCCTGCCGCTCGCCCTCGCGGCGCTCGCCGGGGCCGGGGTCACCGTGCACGGCGACGAGGCGGTCCTGAAGGCCGCGGAGGGTTCGGGCGCCACCGTGCTGCCCGCCACCGACGAGGACTGGGGGGCCGAGTACCTCTCCCTCGACCTGGCGGCCGCGGTGGTTCCCTCGCTGGACGCCGCCGTCGCGCACATCCGCCGCTGGTCCTCCGGCCACACCGAGGCGATCGTCACCACCTCGCAGGCCGCCGCCCGGCGGTTCACCCGGTTGGTCGACTCGACCACGGTGGCCGTCAACGCCTCCACCCGGTTCACCGACGGCGGCGAGTTCGGCTTCGGCGCCGAGATCGGCATCTCCACCCAGAAGCTGCACGCCCGCGGCCCGATGGGCCTGCCCGAGCTGACCAGCACCAAGTACATCGTCACTGGTGACGGGCACGTGCGGGGCGAGGCGGCGCAGACCGTGGGCGGCGCGGCCGACGCCGGCTGACCGGCCCCCGGGCGGTCCCCGGAGGCCGCCCGGGCGGGTCCGCGTCACACGGGTGATGGACCAACTGCGAGGAGCCACAGACAAATCCCCCTCCCGGTAATACGCTGAATCCGTGGCTGAGGATGTGGGGGGCTTGCCGTACCCCGACGGCGCCGACCACGGTGGTGCGGACGACGAGTTCGCCACCGTGGTCTTCGATGAGGCCTTCGTGCGGTCCGCCGCCGTGCACGAGCCGACGGCCAAGGAGCGGCAGCTCGCCGCTGCCGAGGCCCGGTTCGAGCCGGACGCGGCCGGTTCGGCCTGGGGCTACGAAGCCCCGGCCGGCGACGGGGTGCCGCTGGAGCTCCGCCCGTACCCGAGCGGACTCGACGACGACCACCGCTACCCCGACCCGTGGACCGGCCCCGGCCGGGCCTCCGGGCGGAAACCGCGCCGCTGGGGCCGGACCGGGTTCGACCCGCTCGGTGCCCGGCGCGGCCGTTACGTCGCCCAGCAGCGCTGGCACCGGCCGGTGGCCTGGGTGCTCGCTGTGATCATGGGCGTGGGCCTGATCGCGATCGCGGTCGCGGCCGTCTACCAGGGCGTGGGCGGTGCCGGTGGCGCCCCCAGGCGGCCCGAGTCCGGCAGCAGCAGCCCGGGGAACGACCCGTCGCCGCCGGCGGCCGAGCCGTCGCTGGTGGTCACCGCGCCCGCGGGCTGAGCCGCCGGCCGGCGGGGCGGCGGACGGGTGCGCCCCGGGGCGGCCGCCACCGGTCACGGAGAGCTTCCGGTGATCTGTGTCAGAGGCCTCGTGGCGGGGCGAGGATGCGGCTTACCCTGGTGTCATGGGTGACCCGCGAGAGCCTCCTGAGGGTGCGCCCGAGGGCGGTTCCGGAAACGATGACGAGTACCGGTCCGTCGTCTTCGACGAGTCGTTCGTCCGGGCTGCCCGGATCCAGGAGCTGTCGGCGCGGGAGCGGCTGGCCGGCGCGTACGGCCGGGCCACCCGGCCCAAGGTCCGGCTCGGTCCGCTGGGCACCGTGCCCCGGCAGGCGCTCGCCCTGCTGCTGGTGATCCTGCTGGCCTTCGCGGCCGCCGTCTACTTCGGCGTCAGCTCGCCGACCCGCCCCACCGCCCGGCCCGAGGGCAGTCAACTGACCGTCAGCCTGGTGGCGTTGAGCCCGGCTTCGGCGGTCCGGGCGGTCGCCGACCCGGCCAGTCCGTTCGCCGGGCTGCCGCCCGGCTACAGCGACGGCGCGATCGGGCTCGGGACACCGGCCGGGAGCGCCACCGGGCACTTCTCGCGGGTCGAGGTGACCAAGGCGCTCGACACCGTCCAGCGCTACCTGGTCGCCTCCTCGCTCGCGCCCGCCACCCTGGTGCAGGGCGCGACCTCCGACGTGCGGGCCTTCGTCACCCCCGGCGAGCAGGCCCAGTTCGACGCCAGCGTGGCCCAGCCGACCGACGACCGGCACCACGCGCTGACCGGCTGGCTGGTCCGCTTCGACCCGGCGCAGGTCGCGCTGGCCGCCGACACCGTGAAGGTCGCGGGTGCGATGCGGATCGACGAGGCGGACACCGGGACGCTGCAGATCACCACCGACCACACCTTCGTCTACGCGCTGAAGGCGGCGGGGGCGCCGAGCGGGGCGCCGGTCACGCTGGAGACCGTGCGGCGGCAGCTGACCTTCGAGTTCGACCGGACCGACCTGGCCTCGGCGCGGCTGCGGCTGGTGGACTCGGTGCTGCAGGCCGGGCCGGCGCCGTGCGACGGCTCGCTGGCCGGCTTCGTCCAGCCGGTACTCGCGGGCGCGGACGGGGCCTCCCCGGCCGCCGGGTCGGCCGCTTCCCCGCCCACCGCGCCGCCGGCCGTCGATCCGGGCAACCACGCGCGGCCCGCGTGGCAGGTGTGCGGGGTGCTGGCGGGGAGCTGAGGCGGGTGTCGGCGGTCGGGCGGGGTCGGGCCGGGGGCTTCGGGTCGGTGCGCCGACGGCCGCGTCCCGGACGGCGGGCCGGTCGGACGGCGGGCGGGCCCGGTGAGCGGGACGGCCCCCGGCGGGTGCCGGGGGCCGTCCCAGGGGCGCGTCGCAGGGGTGCGTCGTACGGCGCGCCCCGCAGGTGGGGGAGCGGCTCAGCTGCCGTCGCCGTTGCTCCCGTTGCCGTTGCTGCCGTTGCTTCCGTTGCGGGAGGCCCCGGTGAAGGTGTCGCGGAGCTTGCCGCCGACGGTGGCCGCGCCGCCCGCGACGTCGCGGATCAGGCCCATCAGCGGGTCCTTGCTCTCCTTCACCGTGGTCGTGTAGTGGTCGGCGGCGGCCTTCCACTGGTCGCCGACCGAGGTCTCGGAGTCGTCGGTGCGGCGCGGGTAGGCGCCGGCCAGGATCGAGCGGTACTCCTCGCCCTCCGCCCACTTCTTCAGCTGGGCGACCCGGACCACCGCGAACGGGTGGCTCTGCGGCAGCACCTGGAGCAGCTTGAGCACGCCGTCGCGCAGGTCCCCGGCCTTCTCGTACTCCTCGGCCTGCTCCAGGAAGGCGTCGACGTTCATCTCGGCCAGGTTGTGGCCGCCGGCCAGCTTCATCAGGGCCCGCATGGACGCCTGGAGGTCCTGCCCGGCCAGCAGGCCGGCCCGGTCGCTGGAGAGCTCGGCCTTGCGGAACCACTCCTTGAGCGCGGTGACGATCGCCATGATCGCCAGGTTGCCGAGCGGCACCCAGGCGATCCGGGCGGCGATGTTGGTGAGGATCAGCAGCATCGTCCGGTAGACCGCGTGCCCGGACATCGCGTGGCCGACCTCGTGGCCGATCACCGAGCGGAGCTCCTCCTCGTCCAGCAGCTCCACCAGGCCGCTGGTGACCACGATGATCGGCGTGTCGATGCCGATGCAGAACGCGTTGACCGCCGGGTCCTGGGTGACGTACAGGTCCGGGACCTGCTCCAGGTCGAGCACGTAGGCGGCGTCGCGGACCATCCCGTGTAGTTCGGGGAACTGACGCTCCGAGGTCTTCACGGCGGTGGCCAGGAACATCAGCCGGATCGAGCGCTCGGACACCAGGCCGGCGAGCTTCCTCAGCACGTCGTCGAAGCCGGTCAGCTTGCGCAGCGCGACCAGCGCCGAGCGGTCCGCCGGGTGCTCCCAGGCCCGGGTGGAGATCTCCGGGAAGCGCTGGCGGCGACGGCTCGGGGTCTTCGCGGTCGTGTCGGTCATGTGTGAGTACCTCCTGGTCGACGGCGGCCCCGGCCGTTGGCCGGCCCCCGCTGGTCTTCGCCTGCAACGACTGTCTCTGCAACGTCCGCGGTTGCGTACTCGTCCCCGCGGACACCCTACGTGGGCCCGTCACGGCCTCCCGGGCGCTCTGGAGGGCGGCCGTCCGGCGACGCGGGCCGGGCGGTGAGGGGGCGGTGGGCGGCGCAGGTGTGAGCCCGGTCTACCCTGAATGTCCGGGAGGGCCGGGCCGGACCCGGCCGCCGCACCGAGCAGTCCGAGGAGCCCCCAGATGTCCACCGAAGCCCTTGTCAGCCTGGCCGCCCCGATCTCGGGGGAGGACGGGCCCGGGCTCTTCCTGCGGATCATCGTGGTGGCCTCGTTCGTCGGCGTCGGCCTGCTCGCCTGGCTCCTGCTGCGGGCCGGCCGCAAGAGCTGACCGGCTCCCGGGGGAGCGGGCGGCCGGCCCCGTGCGGGCACCGGGCTCACGGCGGTTCAGACGCGGTGGGCCGCCGAGCGGTTGCGGTGTAACCCCCCGTACGATGACAGGTGGGCCCTCACCGGCCCGACACACCTCCTGCCCGCCACCCGAGCCGAGAAGGTCCCGCCGACCATGAGCACTGCCGCCGCACTCCCCGTCCTGAACCTCCTCGCGAACGAGGGCGAGGGGGGCAACCACGACAGCCTCAACCCGTACCTGACGGGTGGCGCCGCGCTGTTCGTCCTTCTGCTGCTGCTCTTCGTGACCACCCGGTTCAACAAGGACCGCTAGGCCCTCTCCTTCGGAAGAGGAGAGGACCAGGGCCCTCTCCTCCGGCCGCCCCGACGGGCCGGCCGGTCCCGGGAGCGTCCGGCGAGCCGCCGGCCGCTCCCGTGCGCGTGCCCGGGAATCCCGCCACCCGGGCGTTCCCGCACCGTAACGGGCGTCGCGTAAGGTGTGGCGCCATGGGAGAGCAGACCGGGAACCCCGGCGGGCCGGCGCCGGAGAAGAGGCGCCTCGGTGTGATGGGTGGAACCTTCGACCCGATCCACCACGGACACCTCGTCGCCGCCAGTGAGGTCGCCAGCGCGTTCCACCTGGACGAGGTGATCTTCGTGCCGACCGGACAGCCCTGGCAGAAGACCGACCGCCACGTCACCCCGGCCGAGGACCGCTACCTGATGACGGTCATCGCCACCGCGGAGAACCCGCAGTTCTCGGTCAGTCGGATCGACATCGACCGCGAGGGCCCGACGTACACCGTCGACACCCTGCGCGACCTGCGCGCGCTGCACCCCGACGCCGACCTCTTCTTCATCACCGGCGCCGACGCGCTCGCCCAGATCCTCTCCTGGCGGGACTCCGAGGAGCTCTTCTCGCTCGCCCACTTCATCGGCTGCACCCGGCCGGGGCACACTCTGTCGGACGCCGGGCTTCCGGTGGGCGGGGTCTCCCTGGTGGAGGTCCCGGCGCTGGCCATCTCCTCCACGGACTGCCGCAACCGGGTCGCCAAGGGCGAACCGGTCTGGTACCTCGTCCCGGACGGCGTGGTCCGCTACATCGACAAGCGGGCGCTCTACGCGCCGCACCGGACCTGATCCCGGAGGGGCCGACGGATGAGCGATCGCAGGGGACCGCAGGGACCACAGGGGCAGCAGGACGACTGGCCCGCCGGGCAGTACCAGCAGCAGTACCAGCAGGGCTACCCGCAGCAGGAACCGCCGTACGAGCAGTTCGAGCAGCAGGGGCAGCAGGGGCAGCGGTACGAGCAGCAGCCCGCGCAGCAGTACGACCAGTACGACCAGTACGGGCAGCCGGTGCAGCAGGGCTACCGGCAGCAGGACGACTGGTCCACCGGGCAGTACCAGCAGCAGTACCAGCAGGGCTACCCGCAGCAGGGCGGCTACGGCGGCGGGCAGTTCGAGCAGCAGGGGCAGCAGGGGCAGCGGTACGAGCAGCAGCCCGCGCAGCAGTACGACCAGTACGGGCAGCCGGTGCAGCAGGGGTACCAGCAGCAGGACGGCTACGGCTACCAGGACCAGTACCAGCAGGTCTACGACCCCTACCAGCAGCAGGCCCAGCAGGCCTACACGACCGCGCAGATGCCGGTGGTGACCGAGCCGGAGCCCGCCGCCCCCGCACCGGGGGCGCCTGCAGCCGCCCCTGCGCCCGCCCCCGTGCCGCCGCGCCCCCGGACGCCCCGGCCCCCTGCCGAACCGGCCCCGGCCAAGCCCGAGCCGCCGTCCGAGCAGGTCGGCGGAGGCCGCGCCGCCAGGGGCAGGACGCCCAAGGGGGACAAGGACGACTACCCGACGGGCGAGTTCACCTTCGTCGACGAGGAGGCGGAGGAGTCCGAGGACGTCATCGACTGGCTGAAGTTCGCCGAGTCCCGCAGCGAGGTGCGCGCCGAGCGCCGCCGCAAGCTGCGCACCCGGCTGCTCGGCGCCGGCGTGGCGCTGGCGCTCGTCGGCGCCGGCGTCGGCGGCTACCTGTGGTTCACCCGCGGCGACAGCCGGACCGCGGCCGTCGCCGCCGGACCGCGCCAGGTCAACGTCGTCCACCTGCGCGACCTCCAGGGCAAGGTGTCCAGCGCGCTGCTCGTCAACGACGCCTCGGGGAAGAAGGGCACCGTCCTGCTGCTCCCGGACACCCTGCGGCTGCCCGGTCCCGGCGACCCGCCGGTCACCACCGTCGGCCAGGCGATGGACAGCGTCGGCGCCTCCGCCACCCGCGACGGCCTGGCCACCGTGCTCGGCGCCCCCGTCGCCGGCACCTGGCGGCTGGACACCCCGTACCTGGAACTGCTCGTCGCCCAGCTCGGCGGCGTCCGGGTGGACACCAACGCGGAGACCCACGAGGGCGGCAAGCCGGACGGCAAGGTGCTCTCCGCCGCCGGGAAGAACACCCTGCTGAACGGGAAGGCGGCCGTCGCCTACGCCACCCTGCAGAACCAGGGCGAGGGCCGGGACGCCCAGCTGGCCCGGTTCGGCCAGGTGATGGACGCGGTGGTGCGCACCATGCCGGTCGAGTTCAAGGACGCCAAGGACGACGTCCACCGGATGAACGCGGTGCTCGACCCCTCGCTGCCCGAGGACGCGCTGGCCGGAGTGCTCCTCCAGCTCGCCCAGCTGGCCAGGAACGGGCAGTTCGGCACCACCGCGCTGACCGTGAACCCCGACGGCACGCTGGACGAGGCCACCGCCGGCAAGCAGGTCAAGGAGGTGCTGGGCGGCACTCTCAAGGCCGCGGCCTCCGCCGACGCGCCCGTCCGGGTCTCCGTCCAGGACGCCAGCGGCAACGACCAGGCGGCCGCCGCCGCGCAGGTCCAGGTGATCAACGCGGGCCTCACCTTCGTCCCGGGCGGAGCGAAGACCGCGCCGCAGCCGGCCAGTGAGATCCGCTACACCGACGACGCCCGGCAGGCCGCCGCGAAGTCGCTGGCGACCAGCCTCAACCTGCCCGAAACGGCGGTGAAGAAGGTCACCGACGCGCAGAACGCCGACCTGGTGGTCGTGCTCGGCAAGGACTACGCGCCGCCGAAGGCGCCGTAGCGACGGGCTCAGGGCGGGCGGCCCCGGAAAACGGTTCCGGGGCCGCCGGAGCGACGTGAGATCCTGGAAGGCGATCCCGGCGCCCAGCGCTCCGGGGCGCCCCCCAAGCCGCCGAGCCGGAAGTACACCGTGACCGCCACTGACCACAGCCAGGAACTCATCAACGTCGCCGCCCAGGCGGCGGCCGACAAGCTGGCCCACAACATCGTCGCGTTCGACGTCAGCGAGGTGCTGTCGATCACCGACGCCTTCCTGATCGCCTCCGCGAGCAACGACCGCCAGGTCCGTTCGATCGCCGAGGAGATCGAGGACCAGCTGCGCGAGAAGCTGGACATCAAGCCGGTCCGCCGCGAGGGCGAGCGCGACGGCCGCTGGATCCTGCTCGACTACCTGGACATCGTGGTGCACGTCCAGCACTCCGAGGAGCGCTCCTTCTACTCGCTCGACCGGCTCTGGAAGGACTGCCCCGAGCTGCCGCTGCCGGAGGACGCCCTGGCCTCCCGCAACCGTCCCGAGGCCCACACCGACGCGGCCGGCAACGCCGTCGCCCCGGCCGAGCAGGCCCCCGCGGACGACTTCGGCGCCGAGGACTACAGCTGAGCCGGGACGCGCGGGGCCCGCGCATCGTCTTCTGGCGGCACGGCCAGACGTCCTGGAACCTTGAGTCGCGGTTCCAGGGCACCACGGACATCGAGCTGACCGGGCAGGGCGTGCTGCAGGCGCAGCGTGCCGCCCGGCTGCTCGCCGGCCTCCAGCCCGACTTGCTGATCTCCTCCGACCTCCAGCGGGCCCGGCGCACCGCCGAGGAGCTGGCCCGGGTCACCGGCCTGGACGTGCAGCACCACGAGGGGCTGCGGGAGACCTACGCGGGCTCCTGGCAGGGGCTCACCAACGCCGAGATCCGGGCCCGGTACCCGGAGGAGTACGAGGCCTGGGCGCAGGGCGAGCCGGTCCGGCGCGGCGGCGGTGAACTCTCCACGGAGGTCGCCGACCGCTCGGTGCCGGTGGTGCTCGAAGCGGCGGACAAGCTGCCCGAGAACGGCACGCTGGTCGTCGTCAGCCACGGGGGCACCATCCGGACCATGCTCGGGCGGCTGCTCGGCCTGGAGCCGGAGCTCTGGGAGTGCTTCGGCGGGCTGTCCAACTGCTGCTGGTCCGTGCTGGGCCGGGGCGCGCTCGGGTGGCGACTGCTGGAGCACAACGCCGGCACGCTGCCGGAGCCGGTGATCGGCGACGACACCTGAGCGGTGCGCGGAGGGGGCGTGGAGTGGTCTACGGGGAGCGGATTTCGCAGTTCCGGGCCTGACCGGTTAGAGTCTTCCTCGTTCGCACGGAGGAAACGCAGCCCGGAAGGGAAGCGGGAAATCCGGTGAGTGCGGGGCTGTAGCTCAGTTGGTAGAGCGCTTGCATGGCATGCAAGAGGTCCGGGGTTCAATTCCCCGTAGCTCCACTCCGCACCTGCGGTCCGCGAGGGCCGTGCGTGTCGCGGGGCTGTAGCTCAGTTGGTAGAGCGCTTGCATGGCATGCAAGAGGTCCGGGGTTCAATTCCCCGTAGCTCCACAGACGACGAGAAGGCCGCCACCCATCGGGTGGCGGCCTTCTTGCCGTCCGTCGTCCGTTCGGTCCGCTCGGTGGTCGGGGTGGTGCACCGGGTGGCCGGAACGCGCCTACGGGGAGTCCGGCCGTACGGCGGCGCCGTCGCCGGGGCGCTCGGGGCAGGTCTCGGAGTGGTCGCAGGGGTTGGCCCAGCCGCCGGGCGGCAGGGCGGCCAGCCGCTCGACCCGCTCGCGGTCCGCGGGCCCGTCCGGGGTGTAGACGACCACGAAGGTCTCGGGCATCCCGGGGATCGTCAGGTACGTGGCGTTCAGCCGCAGCACCCCCACGTCCGGGTGCCGGAAGACCTTCAGCGACGTCCGCTGCGGCGCCACCTCCTGCCGGGCCCACAGCTCCCGGAACTCCCCGCTCACCGCGGTCAGCGCCCGGACGTGGTTCTCCCAGGCCGGCTCGCCGAGGTGCTTGCCGTAGGCGTTGCGCAGCACCCCGACCATCTGCGGCAGCGCCTCCTCCCGGTTCAGGAACGGGTTGCAGCAGGTCGGGCTGGTGACCGTGCACCAGAGGCTGTTGAACCAGCCGTCGTCCGTCCGTGCCCGGCTCGCCGCGAACAGGGCCTCGTACGGGCCGTTCCACGCCAGCACGTCGAACCGGGTGTTGGAGACGGCGGCGGGCAGGGGCACCAGGGCGTCCAGGATCACCTGGGTCGCCGGGTCCAGGACCGGTGGCTCCGGCTGCACCGGCGGCCGCACGGCGACCTCGGCCAGCCGGAACAGGTGCTCGCGCTCGGTCGGGTCCAGCCGCAGTGCCCGGGCCACCGCGGTCACCACCTGCTCGCTGGCGTTGATGGGACGGCCCTGTTCCAGCCACGTGTACCAGGTCACCCCGACCCCGGCGAGCTGCGCGACCTCCTCGCGGCGCAGTCCCGGGGTGCGGCGGCGCAGACCGGGCGGGAGGCCGACCTCCTCGGGGGCGACCCGGGCCCGGCAGGCGCGGAGGTACCGGGCCAGCTCGCTGCGGCGACGGTCCCGGCGGCCGGTTGCGGCGGAGGCGGGGCCGCTTGTGGCGGCGGCCGTGGTGGCGGGGGTGCGGAGGACGGCAGGGAGCCGGGCGGGGGCGCGTGCGGTCGCGGGCTCGGCGGCGCCGCGGTCGTCCAGGACGGTCATACCGTCATCGTGCCGCAGCCCGGCCGGGCCGGACAGGTGCTGTCGGTACCAGGATCGGCAGGCTCTAACCACCGGTACCGGCGGTCGGTGACGCTCGGTCCATGACGGATCTCCAGACCCGGCGCGGCCCGACCGGCGCCGTCCCGACCGCCGCCCCGGCCGGCGCCCCCGCCGCCGCCCCGACCGGCGCGGTGCCGGTCGCCAGGCCCCGGCTGCTCCTCGCGCTCGTGCTCTGCGGCCAGTTCATGGCCGTTCTCGACACCGCCATCGTCAACGTCGCCGTGCCGACCATCCGCACCGACCTGGGGGCCTCCGGCGCCGCCCTCCAGTTCGTCGTGGCCGGCTACACCGTCGCCTACGCGGTGCTGCTCATCACCGGCGCAAGGCTCGGCGCCCGGTACGGCTACAGCAGGCTCTTCCAGACGGGCCTGGCCTCCTTCACCGCCGCCTCCCTCGCCTGCGGACTCGCCCCCGCCACCGGCTGGCTGATCGCCTTCCGGCTCCTCCAGGGCGCCGGCGCGGCCCTGATGGTGCCCCAGGTGATGAGCCTGGTGCAGCGGACCTTCACCGGCCCGGCCCGGACCAGGGCGCTCGGGCTCTACTCGGCGGTGCTGGCCGGGGGGCTGGCCGCCGGACAGGTGCTCGGCGGGGTCCTCGTCAGCGCCGACCTGTTCGGCTCGGGCTGGCGCCCGGTGTTCCTGGTCAACGTGCCGATCGGGCTCCTGCTGCTCGCGGCCGGTGCCCGGCTGCTGCCCGACCTGCCCGGCGACCGCGAACGCGGCTTCGACGTCCCCGGCCTGGTGGTGCTGGCCGCCGCCATCGGAATGCTGGTGGTGCCGCTCGTCCTCGGCCACGAACTCGGCTGGCCGGCCTGGGGCTGGATGCTGCTCTGCGCCAGCGCGCTGCTGTTCGCCCTGTTCGCGGTGGTCGAGCGGCGGATCGCGCGGCGCGGCGGGCAGCCGCTGATCTCCGGCCGGGTGCTGGGCGCGGTCGGACTGCTCCCCGCGCTCGGCGGACTGTTCATGATCATGCTGGCCTACGCGGGCTTCATGCTCGCCTTCGCCCTGCACCAGCAGTCCGGGCTGAGCTACAGCGCCCTGCACGCCGGGCTCTGCTCGGCCCCGATCGCGGTCGGCTTCGGGCTCGCCAGCCTGAACTGGCAGCGGCTGCCCCGGAGGCTGCACGGCGTCCTCCCGATCCTCGGCACCGGACTGCTCGCCCCCGGCTACGCGCTGCTCGGCCTGCTCCTGCGCGACGGCACGGACGTCGGTGCGGCGCCCCTGCTGCTGACCGTCGCCCTCGGCCTGGTCGCGGGCTGCGCCTACGCGCCGCTGTTCGCCCGTGCACTCGGCCGGGTCGCCCCGGCGGACGCGGCGGACGCCAGCGGGGTGATGGTCACCGCCATCCAGCTCGGACAGGTCGCCGGGGTGGCGCTGCTCGGCACGGTCTTCCTCGGTTCGGTCGACCTGCCGGCACCCGCCCGCGACTCCGGGCACGCGCTGCTGGTCACCACGGTCGTCGCCGGGACGGGGATGGTGATCGGGGCCGTCTTCGCCGCGCGGGTCCGGCGGGCGGTGGCCGGATAGCGGGGTAGCCGGGCCGTGCCGCGGCGGGGCCGCGCCTGAGCACCGGGGCCCGGGCCCGGCCGTCCCGGGGGAGCGGCCGGGCCCGGGCAGGGCGGGAGAGGGGGACGGAGGGAGGGGGACGGGGACGGGGGCGTCCGGGCCGCCGCGGGGGAGCGGCCCGGACGGAGCGGGTGACCGCCCGCCCCCGCTGCGCGGCAGCGGCCCGGACGGGCGGGAGACGGGCCCGGAGAACGGATTCGTGGAGCACCCCTCGGACCGTGTAAAGTAGTCGATGTCGCCGAGGGAAACGGAACGAAACCCCCGGTGACACTGCAAGTCAAGGGGCTGTAGCTCAGTTGGTAGAGCGCTTGCATGGCATGCAAGAGGTCCGGGGTTCAATTCCCCGTAGCTCCACAGAAGTCGAAGGCCGCCTCCCGAACCGGGAGGCGGCCTTCGGCGTTCCCGGAGGCGGGTCCCGCGGGGCGCGGCTTTTTCACGGGCCCGGGGCGGCGCGGCCCGGCGGACCGCTACCGTCGGAGCCATGGCGGACCTGGAGCGCAGACGCAACGAGGAACTCGCCCGGATACTGCACCAGCTCGGCTGGAACCCGGAGCGACTGGCCCGCGAGGTCAACCTCACCCTCCCGTCGCGGCTGGCGATCAGCTCCACCGCCCCCTACAAGTGGCGCGACCGCGGCATGGTCCCGCGCAGCCCGCACGACCAGGCCGTCTGCGAGGTGCTCAGCCGCACCCTGGGCATCGCCGTCACCTACGAACAGCTGTGGGGCCGGATGGGCGGCCACCGGGGCGCCAAGATCCTCTCCCCGCGGCTGCTCACCGACCCGTGGACGGCCGACACCGCACAGACCGCGCTGCGCGAGGCGGCCGCCGACGCCGGACCGGTCCGCCTCACCGACCTCTTCCGCGACACCGACCTCGCCGGGGCCGCCCGGCGGCTGGCCACCCCGCCGCCCCCCGTCGCGGGCGGCGACGGCGCGCTGCGCGTCGACCCCGGGCTGGTCCGCGAACTCGGCCTCGGCTACCGGAGCAAGCGGCGGCTGGAACGCGCCTGCGGTGGCGGCCTCGTCCTCGGTCCGGCCCGCGCCGAACTGGCCATGGTCGCCAAGCTGCTGGAACTCGGCGCGTACGACGAACCGCTCGGTCGCGCGCTGTACGGCGCGGCGAGCCGGCTGGCCGGGCTGGCGGGCTGGGCCGCGTACGACCTCGGTCACGACGCCGCCGCCCAGCGCGCGTTCGCGGCGGCGCTTCGCGCCGCGCACGTGAGCGGCGAGCGCCGGCAGGGGGTGGCCGTGGTCGGCGGCCTGGTGGTGCTCGCCACCCAGGGCGCGGGCGGGCGGGGGCTGGACGTGGCCACCGTGCTGGCGGAGGCGGTGGAGGCGGCCGGTGACGCGCTGGGCCCGGCCGACCGGGCGCTGCAGCTCGGGCGGATCGCACGCGCGTACGGGCGGCGGGGCGAGGGGGCGGCGTTGGCGGAGGCGGCGGAACGGGCCTTCGCGGAGCTGGGGGCGGGGCACGTGGAGGAGGACGGCGAGGCCGGTGAGGTGCGCGCCGACCTCGCGGGCATGGTGGGGGAGGGGCACCTTCTCCTGGGTGACGACCGGCGTGCCCAGGAGCTGCTGGCCGAGGCGGTGGCCGGGCTCGGCCCCGGACGGGCCCGGACCCGGGCGCTGCTGATGGTCCGGCTGGCCGACTCCCAGCGACGGACCGGCGACACGGCCGTGGCGGTCGCCACCGCGGACCGGGCCCGCGCGCTGGCGGCCGGCATGCAGTCGGAGCGGGTCGCGCGGGCGCTGCGCGACATCGACGCGGCGTTCCGGGCGGTGTCGGCGGTGTCGGCGGTGGCTGTGGGGCCTGAGGTGGCGGCGGTGGCGGAGGCCGACGTCGCGGTGGAGTCCGGTGCTGCGGTGGAGTCCGGTGCCGCGGGGGTGGGGGAGGCGGCGGGGCCGGGGTCGACACGGCCGTCACCGCCGTCGGGGCTGCTGCCGGGGTCGGTGCCGGCGGCGCGGTCCCGTTCGTCCGTCGGACCCGCCGCCGGTGAGCCGTCCTGAACGCCGGTCCCGAACGCCCGTCCTCGACGCCGTCCGAACCGGCGCCCCCGACGCCGCGGACCGGACGGCGGATATGGCCGGGAGGGGCCCTACCCCCTTGCGGTACCCTGAGCCCATGCGAACCGTGCGCCTGCTCCTTAGCCGGCCGCGCTGACCAGGACCGGCCGCGCCCTCGGGCGGAGCCGGAGTCGGCGTGGCGTCCCCTCCTGCGAGGGGCTTTTTTGTTTTCCGCCCGGGTTCCCGCCCGGCACCCGCCCGGGTTCCCCGGCCCGGGCCCAGTCCGCCGAGGCCGGCCCGGCGCGCCGGTTCGCCAACTGACATCGATGGAGCTTGAAGGACCATGAGCGAGACGACCCCTGCGTCCGGCGCGGCCGAGACCGCGACCGAGCCGTTCCGGTACAGCGCCGCCCTGGCGGCGGAGATCGAGTCCCGCTGGCAGGACATCTGGGAGAAGGAGGGGACGTTCCACGCCCCCAACCCGGCCGGTGACCTGGCCGACCCGGCCGCCGGTGACGTCGCCGCGAAGCCGCACAGCTTCATCATGGACATGTTCCCGTACCCCTCGGGCGCGGGCCTGCACGTCGGCCACCCGCTGGGCTACATCGCGACCGACGTCTTCGCCCGCTACCAGCGGATGACCGGCCACAACGTGCTGCACACCCTGGGCTACGACGCGTTCGGCCTGCCCGCCGAGCAGCACGCGGTCGCCACCGGCCAGCACCCCCGGATCACCACCGAGGCGGCCATCGCCAACATGCGCCGCCAGCTGCGCCGGCTGGGCCTGGGCCACGATCCGCGCCGCTCGATCTCCACGATCGACCCGGAGTACTACCGCTGGACCCAGTGGATCTTCCTGCAGATCTTCAACTCCTGGTACGACGAGGAGGCCGGCCGGGCCCGCCCGATCGCCGAGCTGGTCGCCGGCTTCGAGGACGGCACCCGCGAGGTGCCGGGCGGCCGTGCCTGGGCCTCGCTGAGCGCCGCCGAGCGCGACGAGGTGCTGGGCGAGTACCGGCTGGCCTACTCCAAGGAGGTGCCGGTCAACTGGTGCCCCGGTCTGGGCACCGTGCTGGCCAACGAGGAGGTCACCGCGGACGGCCGCTCCGAGCGCGGCAACTTCCCGGTGTTCAAGTCCAACCTGCGCCAGTGGATGATGCGGATCACCGCCTACTCGGACCGGCTGATCTCCGACCTGGACCTGCTGGACTGGCCCGAGGCCATCAAGCTGCAGCAGCGCAACTGGATCGGCCGGTCCGAGGGCGCCCGCGTCGACTTCGCCGTCGACACGGCGGCCGGCGACGCCGAGAAGATCACCGTCTTCACCACCCGCCCCGACACTCTGTTCGGCGCCACCTACATGGTGCTGGCGCCCGAGCACGGCCTGGTCGACTCGATCGTGCCGGCCGCCTGGCCCGAGGGCACCCGTGAGGAGTGGACCGGCGCCGCCGCCACCCCCGCCGAGGCCGTCGCCGCCTACCGCGCCGCCGCTGCCTCCAAGTCCGACGTCGAGCGCCAGGTCGAGGCCAAGGTCAAGACCGGCGTCTTCACCGGCACCTACGCGGTCAACCCGGTCAGCGGCGAGCCCGTACCGGTGTTCATCGCCGACTACGTGCTGATGGGCTACGGCACCGGCGCCATCATGGCCGTCCCCGCCCACGACCACCGCGACTTCGCCTTCGCGCGCGCCTTCGAGCTGCCGATGCGCTGCGTCGTCGCGCCGACCGACGGGCGCGGCGAGGACCCGCACGCCTGGGACGACGCGTTCGACACCTACGACTCCGTCATCGTCAACTCGGCCCACACGGAGGGCACCGAGGACGGCATCTCGCTGGACGGCCTGAGTGTGGTCGACGCCAAGGCCGCCGTCACCACCTGGCTGACCGGGCGCGGCATCGGCGAGGGCACCGTCAACTACCGCCTGCGCGACTGGCTGTTCAGCCGCCAGCGGTACTGGGGCGAGCCCTTCCCGATCGTCTACGACGAGGACGGCGTCATGCACGCGCTGCCCGAGTCGATGCTGCCCGTCGAGGTCCCCGAGGTCGACGACTACTCGCCGCACACCTACGACCCGTTCGACTCCACCTCCTCGCCGAAGACCCCGCTGTCCCGCAACGAGGACTGGGTCAACGTCGAGCTGGACCTGGGCGACGGCGTCCGGAAGTACCGCCGCGAGACCAACACCATGCCCAACTGGGCCGGGTCCTGCTGGTACGAGCTGCGCTACGTCGACCCGACGAACCGCGCGGACGTCGTCGACCCGGCCAACGAGCAGTACTGGCTGGGCGCGACCGAGCAGAAGCCGGGCGGCGGCGCCGACCTGTACGTCGGCGGTGCCGAGCACGCCGTGCTGCACCTGCTGTACGCCCGCTTCTGGCACAAGGTGCTGCACGACCTGGGCCACGTCTCGTCCGTCGAGCCGTTCCACAAGCTGTTCAACCAGGGCATGATCACCGCCGACGTCTACCGCGACGAGCGCGGCTTCCCGGTGCCCGCCGCCGAGGTCGAGGAGCGCGACGGCGCGTACTTCTGGCAGGGCGAGCCGGTCAAGCGCGAGGCCGGCAAGATGGGCAAGTCCCTGAAGAACGCCGTCGCCCCGGACGAGATCGCCGACGAGTACGGCGCCGACACGCTGCGCCTGTACGAGATGTCGATGGGCCCGCTGGACGTCTCCCGCCCGTGGGACACCCGCGCGGTCGTCGGCTCGTACCGCTTCCTGCAGCGGCTGTGGCGCAATGTCGTCTCCGAGACGACCGGCGAACTGGTCGTCGTGGACGAGCCGGCCGACGAGCCGACCCTGCGCGCGCTGCACAAGGCCATCGACGGCATCCGCGGCGACATGGCCGGGCTGCGCTTCAACACGGCCGTCGCCAAGGCGATCGAGCTGAACAACTACCTGGTGAAGCGGGGTTCGACGCCGCGCGAGGTGGCCGATCAGCTGGTGCTGATGGTCGCGCCGCTGGCCCCGCACATCGCCGAGGAGCTGTGGCGCCGACTGGGCCACGTCGAGTCGCTGGCCCACACCGACTACCCGGTCGCCGACCCGGCGTACGTGGTCGACGAGTCGGTGACCTGCGTCGTGCAGATCAAGGGCAAGGTCAAGGCCCGGCTGGAGGTCGCGCCGTCGATCTCGGACGCCGAGCTGGAGGCGCTGGCACTGGCGGACCCGGCGGTCGTCGCGGCGATCGGCGGGGCCGAGGTGCGCAAGGTGATCGCGCGGGCGCCGAAGCTGGTCAACATCGTCACCGGGTGACACTGGTCCGGGTGGCGTCCGGGTGACGTGCGCCTGAGGCGTACTGCGGGGCGGGTGTTCCTACGGGGGCGCCCGCCCCGCGGCGTTCACGGGCGCGCCGGGCGGTGGGTGGCCCGGCGGGGCGCGTGGAGGCCGGACGGGGCGCGTGGAGGCCGGGTGGGGCGTGCGCGGCCCGCGGGCAGAATGCGGGGGGAGCGGCGCGGCGCTCTCGGGGTGATCCCCGATCTGTCCCTGATCTCGGGGCCGGAGGGACCCATCGATCCCCATCCCGGCGGGTACGGGGGCTACGGTGGAACCCATGGCGGTCCGGCCCGCGTTGGACCGGTGGGGACCGGTTCGGCTGGCGGAAGGTGGCTCGTGATGGACGTGCTCGGCGTGATGGTCGGACTGGCCCTGCTCCTCGGGCTCGTGGTGGCGGTGCTGCTCGTGGTCGGGGTGGTGAAGGCGGCCCGCGTGGTCGGCGAGAAGGTGGAGCGCCAGGAGGCCAAGGCCCGGCGCGCGGTGGAGAACGTCACCCTCAGGGCCAAGACGTACGCCCAGACCGGCCCGCAGGGCCAGATCTCCGCCGTCCGGCTGGGGCTGCGGACCTCCCTGACCGGCACCCGGCAGGTCCTGGAGGGCGGCCTCACCCAGGACGGCCAGCTCACCGAGTCGCTCGCGCTGCTGGCCAGGCTGGACACCCACGCGGCCGAGCTGGACGGCGAGTTGCGGATGCTGGAGCGCGAGCCCGACGTCGGCCGCATCGCGGCGAAGCTGCCCGATCTGCGTGAGCGGGCCGAGCGGATCACCCACTCCGCGGAGACCATGCGCTGGGCGGCGCAGGACCGGATGCACCGGTTCGCGGACGACGAGCTGGGCCGGCTGAGCCAGGAGTGCGAGAACGAGGCCGGGGCGCTGCGCCACTGGGACGCCTCGGCGGGTGGCGCGGGTGGCGCGGGTGGCGCGGGTGGCGCGGGTTCGCGTCCGGGTGCGGAGGGTGGCAGCGCGGCCGGTGCGGGCGCCCCGCGCGAGGCCTCGCGCGAGCGGGCGGCCCGGAACGCGCTGCCGGACGGAACGGGCGGCCGGCCGAGCGCGGAGGAGCTCCTGGGCCTCGCCGACCCGCTGGCCAAGCTGGCGAACCGGCTGCGGAAGCCGACGGCCGGGCCCACGGCCGGCTGACCGGCCGCCGGGCGCTGTCGCCCCGTCCACGTGGGGAGTAACCTCCGCCTCATGCCCGCCGACCTCGCACTTGTCACCGACTCCACGGCCTACCTGCCCCAGGAGGCCGTCGACCGGCACGGGATCACGGTGGTCCCGCTGAGCGTCGCGGTCGGTGACGAGGTGCTCGCGGAGGGGGTCGAGATCTCCCCCAAGGACGTCGCCGAGGCGCTCCGGGGCAAGCACCGGGTCACCACCTCGCGCCCCAGCCCCGAGTCGTTCGCCGCCGCCTACCGGGCGGCGGCCGAGGCGGGCGCGCGGGGGATCGTCTCGGTCCACATCTCCGGTGAGCTCTCCGGGACGGCGGAGGCGGCCAGGCTGGCGGCCGCCGAGTCGCCCGTCCCGGTCAGGGTGGTGGACAGCAGGCTGGTGGGCATGGCGCTCGGGTACGGGGTCCTGGCGGCCGCCGAGGCGATCGAGGCCGGGCAGGCACTGGACGAGGCCGCCGGGGCCGCCACCCGGCGGACGGCGGTGAGCAGCGGCTTCTTCTACGTCGACACCCTGGAGTACCTCCGCCGGGGCGGCCGGATCGGCGCCGCGCGGGCCCTGCTCGGTTCGGCGCTGGCGGTCAAGCCGCTGCTGCACCTGGACGGCGGGCGGATCGAACCGCTGGAGAAGGTCCGGACGGCGTCCCGGGCGATCGCCCGGCTGGAGGAGATCGCGGTCGAGCGGGCGGGGGAGCGGGAGGTCGACATCGCCGTCCACCACCTCGCGGCGGAGGACCGGGCCGAGCCGCTCGCGGAGCGGCTGCGGGCACGGGTGCCGGGGCTGCGCGACCTGTACGTCGGCGAGGTCGGCGCGGTGATCGGCGCGCACGTCGGGCCGGGGCTGCTGGCGGTGGTGGTGTCGCCGCGCTGAGCTGCGGCGAGGGGGCGGCGGGGCCGGGGTGAGGATCGGGGCGGGGTCGGACCGGCACGGTGGCCGGGAGGTGTCCCGAGGGCGGTGGAATCCGCGGCGCCGGGGCGTGCCGCGTCGGCTTTCGTCAACGCCATGGTGGTGAACTCCCTCATTCGGGTGTGGCTTTTTTTCCACAGCCCCCGGGTTGTCCACAGGCTCCCGGCATTTTCCGCGCGTTTCCGCAGCGGCTCCTACCGTCCTCCCCATGACGAGCATGCGCATCGGCGCGGCGAGGCGCCGCCGGATCCAGCACATCACCGAGACCGCGGGCCTGCGGATGGCGGCCCTGCTGCCGCACACCGAGGGACCGCACACCGAGGGCCCGCCCGACGAGCCGTCGGTGTACGAGGGGTCGGCGGACCGGCCGACGGTGGCGGGGCGGTCGGCGAACGGCCGACCCCCGGCCGGTGGCGCCGGGGTGGGGGCCGGTCCGCCTCGCGGACGGCCCGACCCGCCGCCTGACCGGCTGTCCGAGCCGCCGCCTGACTCCCTGTCCGCGGAGCTGCCCGGTGCGGTGCCCGGCCTCCCGTTCGCCGGCCCGCCTGACCTCCCGTCCGGCCTCTCAACCGACCTCCCGCTCGGCCTGCCGCCCGACGTCCCGTCCGGTGGTCCGGCGGTGGGCCCGCCGGACGGTCGGGCTGGTGCGGAACCCGTGGCCGGGCCGGGGCGGGCGTTCCCGTGGGCGGGCGCGCTGGCCGCCCTCGACCGGCGGGCGGTGGTGGGACTGCTGGTCCTGCTGCTGCTCGCCGTGGGCTACGGAGTCCAGCACTTCTGGCTGGACCGACCGCAGTCCGTCGAGGTCCCGGCGGTCGCGGTCGCGTCGGCGGAACCGGCCGCCTCGGTGCCGGGCCTGCCCGGTTCCGGGGGCCTCTCCGAGGTCGGCGACGCACCCGGAGCGGGTGCTCCGGGCGGCGGAGCCACCGGTGCGGAGCCGTCCGCCTTCGTGGTGGTCGACATCGGGGGGCGCGTCCACTCGCCGGGCGTGCACACCCTGCCCGGCGGCTCCCGGGTCGCGGACGCCCTGCGGGTCGCCGGCGGCCCACTGCCGGACACGGACACCAGGAACCTCAACCTGGCCCGCGTACTGACGGACGGTGAACAGATCCTCGTCGGCGAGCCCGGACTCCAACCGGCCGCCGGGTCGGGAGCCGGAGCGCCGCCGGCCGGAACGGCGAAGCAGCCCGTCAGCCTGAACCGCGCCACCCTCGAACAGCTCGACACCCTCCCGGGCGTCGGCCCGACCCTGGCCCAGCGCATCATCGCCTTCCGCACCTCGCACGGCGGCATGTTCCGCTCGGTCGACCAGCTCCGGCAGGTGAGCGGGATCGGGGAGCGGACCTATTCGGAGATCAGGCCACTGCTCATCCTCTGACGGCGGACCGAGCTGCGCCGCCGCACGCCTCCCCTGTGCCGCCTCCCCAGTGCCGGTGCCGGTGTCGGTGCCACTGCGCCACTGCCCCGCCCCCTGCGCCGACTCCTGTACCCGCCCGCGTCCGAAAGGAGGTGCCGTCATCACCACTGCCGTCCTCGACTCCGCTGCGAGGAAGAACCCGCCGACCACTCAGGCACAGCCGGAGGACCTCCGACTGCTCCTCCCGGCCGTCTCCGCGTGGGCGGTCACGGCCGCGGTCCTCGGACTGGGCCCGGGGCACGGCGCCGCCCTCACCTCGGCCGCAGCGGTGGCGGCGCTCCTCGGCTTCGCCCTGCTGCTCCGCCGCCCGGGCACCTGCCG
This sequence comes from Kitasatospora sp. NBC_00458, assembly GCF_036013975.1. Taxonomy (NCBI): domain Bacteria; kingdom Bacillati; phylum Actinomycetota; class Actinomycetes; order Kitasatosporales; family Streptomycetaceae; genus Kitasatospora; species Kitasatospora sp. NBC_00458. The sequence goes on along the minus strand of NZ_CP107904.1, from coordinate 3,065,293 downwards.
CCGCCGCGCCGCCGCCCTGACATCCGCCGCCGTGCTGCTCACCGGGGCGGCCGCCACGGCCGCCGCCCTCCTGCACACCGCCGACCTGCACCGCGGACCGCTGCCCGAGCTGGCCCGAGCCGCCCTCCCCGCCCCGGAGATCGGCGTCGAACTGACCGTCACCGGCGACCCCCGCCCGCACACCTCCCGGGCCGGTGGGTCCGGCGCCGGGCAACGGCTGCTCACGCTGGACGCCGTGGTGGACCGGGTCGTCGTGCCGGACGGGTTCCCCGCCGGACCGGGCTCGCACACGGTCCGCAGCCGGACCCCGGTCACGGTGATGGTCAGGGAGGGCGAGACGGATGCCTGGGAACGGGTGCTGCCCTCGACCAGGCTGGCGGTCGGAGCGACGGTCCGCCCGGCGGGGGAGCACGACGCCGACTCGGCGGCGCTGCTGATCGCGCACGGCGAGCCGAGACAGCTCGCACCGCCGAGCCTGCCGCAACGCGTCGCCGGCCGCCTGCGGGCAGGGCTGCGCGCGGCGACCGACCATCTTCCGCCGGACCCGCGCGGGCTGCTGCCCGGCTTGGTCGTCGGCGACACGTCGCGCCTGCCGGAGGAGCTCCGGGAGGCCTTCCGGGCCACCGACCTGTCCCACCTGGTCGCCGTCAGCGGGGCCAACCTCGCGATCGTGCTGGGCGTGCTGCTGGGCGCCCCGGGGCGGGCCGGAACCGCCGAACGCCGGGGCCTGGCAGCCCTGTTCGGGATTCCGCTGCGCACCACTGCGCTGCTCGGGGCCGCCGTCACGCTGGCCTTCGTCACGGTCTGCAGGCCCGAGCCCAGCGTGCTCAGGGCGGCTGGCACGGGCCTGATCGGGCTCCTGGCGCTGGCGACCGGCCGTCCCCGCCAAGCGGTGCCGGCCCTCGCGGGCACCGCCCTGCTCCTGGTCCTCCTCGATCCCCACCTGGCCCGGTCCTACGGCTTCCTGCTGTCGGTGCTCGCCACCGGCGGCCTGGTGGTCCTCGGCCCGTACTGGGCGGCAGCCCTGAGGGCACGAGGCTGGCCGCACCACCTCGCGGGCGCCGTCGGGGCGACGGCCGCCGCCCAGGCGCTCTGCGCACCGGTGACGGTGCTGCTCTCCGGGCACGTCAGCCTGGTCGGCATCCCGTGCAACCTGGTGGCCGAGCTGGCGGTCGCCCCGGCGACCCTGCTCGGTTTCACGGTGCTCGCGGTCGATCCGCTCTCCCCGGCCCTCGCCAGGCTGTTGGCGGAGCCGGCCGCCGTCCCGGCGGGCTGGCTGGCGGCGGTGGCCAGGTACGGCGCCGAGCTGCCGGGCGCCCGGCTGTCCTGGCCGGGAGGTCTGTTCGGCACGGTGACCCTCGCGGTGGGGACGGCCGCGCTCTGCCTGGCGGTGCCGTTGCTGCTGCCCCGGCGTGCCGGTCCGGCCGGCCGGCGGGCGCCGCGCGGCTGGGCCCGGCCGCTGGTGGCGGGCGTGCTTCTGCTGGTCCTGCTCACCGTGCTGCTCCGGCCGCCGCTGCTCGCGAGGGTCGCGACCGGCTGGCCGCCCCCGGACTGGCGGCTGGTCATGTGTGACGTGGGGCAGGGGGACATGCTGGTGCTGCCCGTCGCCGGGGACGGCGGCGGCCCGCCGGACAGCGCCGTGGTGGTGGACGCCGGGCCGGATCCCCAGGCAGCCGACCGGTGTCTGCGCGACCTCGGCATCACCCGGGTTCCGCTGTTCCTGGCGACCCACTTCCACGCCGATCACGTGGAGGGTCTGCCGGGCGTGCTGCGGGGTCGGAGGGTCGGAGCCGTCGAGGGGACGGTGCTGGACGATCCGCCGGGGGAGGCCGCCCGGGTGGCGGCGTGGGCTTCGGCCGCCGGGGTGCCGCTGCTGCGGGCCGGGCTCGGCGAGCGCCGGTCCGCGGGACCGGGGGTGTTGTGGGAGGTGCTGTGGCCGGACGGAAGGGAACGGGCGGTGGCCTCGGACGCGAACAACGCGAGCGTCGCGGTGCTGGTGACCCTGGCGGGCGGCGTGCGGATGGCCCTGCTGGGCGATCTGGAGCCCCCGGCCCAGGAGGCACTGCTGGGCCGGATGAGTACGGCCGGGGGTGCGGCGAGGGTGGACGTGCTGAAGGTGGCCCACCACGGCTCCGCCCATCAGGACTGGTCGCTGGCCGCCGCGTTGGGGCCGAGGCTGGCGTTGATCTCCTGCGGTGCCGACAATCCGTACGGCCACCCGTCGCCGCGCACGGTGGACCGGTTGCGGTCCCTGGGCGCCGCGGTGCTGCGGACGGACCGTGCCGGTGACATCGCAGTGACGGGTGACTCCCCGGCCCGCCTCGGAGCGGTCGTCCACCCGCAGGGCCCGCACCCCTCCCACCGTCGGCGCGCCCCGCCCGGCTGACCTCCGGAACCACCTCCTCCCCACCGAAGACTCGGGGCCGGGGGGCAGGGGACGGGGGAGGAGGGGGTGGGGGAGGGGGGAGGGGCGGGGCCCGGGAAAGCGGAGCGCTGTCCGTCCGGGCCGGGTCCGGCCCGGACGGACGGACGGACGCGCAAGCAGGCGGGCCGGCAGGTCGGCAGGGCAGGGGCCGCACGGCGACTGCCGTTGCGCAGGAAGTCGGGTCCGCCGACTTCCTGCGCAACGGCACTGCGCCGGTCCGCACTGCGCTGGTCCGCACTGTGCCGCTCAGGCGAGGCCGGGCGGCGGTCAGCCCTGCTCGCGCCAGCCCTCGTAGCCGGCGGCGAGGGTGTCGAGGGCGTGCAGCCGGTCGGGCGTCCAGCCGGACTCGGGGGGTTCCACGACCACCAGCCACTGGGCGTCCTCGGCGTCGTCCTCGCCGGCGAGTGCGTCGCGGACGATTTCGAGCTCGCCGAGGTCGGGGTGGTCGGCGCCGAGCTCCTCCGCGGCCTCCTCCGCGGCGTCGCGGTCGGGCAGGACGAGCAGTTGCCGGGCGTCGGGGTCGAAGCCGTGCGGCCGGTCGGTGGTGGGATCTTCGGTCACCCGGCCATTGTCCCGTGGGTGCCGGGACGGACGGGCCGGGGGTGTCCGCGCCCCGTGGGATGCTGGTAGGCGATGGCCAGGAAGAGTGCACCCGACGACCTGCTCGCCCCGCTGACCCTCGCGGTCGGCCAGGAGGAGCTGCTGCTGGACCGAGCGGTCGCCCAGGTGGTGGCGGCGGCGAGGGCGGCGGATCCGGACACCGACGTGCGGGACCTCGCACCCGGGAGTCTCCAGCCCGGCAGCCTGGCCGAGCTGACCACCCCCTCGTTGTTCGCCGAGCGCAAGGTGATCGTGGTGAGGGCGGCGCAGGACCTCTCCGCGGACTCCGTCAAGGAGGTCAAGGCGTACATCGAGGCCCCCGCAGACGAAGTGATCATCGTGCTGGTGCACGCGGGCGGCGCCAAGGGCAAGGGCCTGCTGGACGCGGGGCGGAAGGCGGGCGGCCGGGAGGTCGCCTGCGCCAAGCTGGCGAAGGCGAACGAGCGGCTGGCGTTCGTCAAGGGCGAGTTCCGCACCCTCGGGCGCTCGGCGACACCGGAGGCGTGCCAGGCGCTGCTGGACGCGCTCGGAAGCGATCTGCGCGAACTGGCGGCCGCGTGCAGTCAGCTCACCTCGGACGTCGAGGGCACGATCGACGAGACGGTGGTCGCCCGCTACTACAGCGGCCGGGCCGAGGCGACCGGCTTCGAGGTGGCGGACCTGGCGGTCACCGGCCGGACCGCCGAGGCCCTGGAACGACTGCGCTGGGCGCTCGCCGTGGGCCAGCCGCCGACCGGCATCACCTATGCGCTGGCCTCCGGCGTGCGGAGCATCGGGAGGCTGGCGACCGCCGGGCGGAACATGCGCCCGGGCGACCTCGCGCGCGAGCTGGGCATGCCGCCCTGGAAGATCGACCGGGTGCGGCAGCAGATGCGCGGCTGGACCGGCGACGCGGTGGCCGTGGCGCTGACCGCGATCGCGCAGGCGGACGCCGCCGTCAAGGGCGGCTCCGACGACCCGGCCTTCGCCCTCGAACGGGCCGTGGTCGCCGTGTCCCGGGCCGCCCGCGCCGGTTCCCGGCCGTCCTACTGAGCGCACCCGGGCGTACCTGATCACCCGGATGGCCCCGGAGGCACGCCGTGCGGCCCGGCCCGCACCAGTACGACGACGGGTGCGGACCGGGCCGTGTGCGGACGCTGAGCCCCCGGCCTCCGGGCACATCGCCCCGCCCGGGCGCGCTGCCCCGAGGTCCGCGCTGCCCGGACACCGCTCCGCGCCGGCTACCTGCCGCCGATGGCCTTGAGCAGGTCCCGGGTGTCGTCGAGCATCGCGCGGCGGACGGTCTCGCGGTCCAGCGTGTGGTTCTTGCCGGTCTGGTAGTTGTCGGTCCAGTAGAGCGAGTAGGTCAGGCCGCCGTCGCGGACCTGCAGGTAGTAGTTGATGTCGTGGAAGCTCTTGTCCGAGCTGGTCGGCTCGTCCCCGTAGGCGAAGTAGGCCTCCTCGCCGAGGTCCGGCACACCGGTGATCTCGTACTTCTGCTGCTCGAAGTAGTGCCGGGTGGCGGCGAACTCGGGTGAGGAGTCGACGGCCTTGTGCAGTTCGACGCGGATGTCGAGGGTGGCGTAGTCGGGGGTGTCGCTGTCGCTGACCGTCCGCTTCATCAGGGCGTAGCACCGCATGATGTCCATCGACTCGCTGCGCCCGGTGTGCTCCAGCGGGTAGCTGTCCACCATCTTGTACTTCTGCCGGAACGCGGTGAGCTTGCCCGCGTCGCAGATCTTGTCGACGGGGTGGTAGCCGCCGATGCTCCGGGCCGAGGAGCCGCCGTTCACGAGGCCGGGCACGAGGGTGACGGTGCCGGTCCACACGGCCGAGGCGAGGATCGCGCCGACGAAGGCCCAGACCGCGTTCCGGCGCAGGTTCCCGCCGGTGCGGCCGCCCGGGGCGGCGGGGGTGCCGGGGACGGTGGGAGTGCCGGTCGGGGTGGGCGCGCCGGGGGAGCTGGGCAGTCCGGGCGGGGGCCCGAAGCCGGGCGGTCCGCCGGGTGCGGGGACCTGTGGCGGCGGAGTGCTCGCCTGCGGCGGGAAGCCGGCGAAGCCCGGCCCGTTCGGCGGCGGTGGTGGCGGTGTCCCCAATGTGGTGTCCCCTCGGGCCCTCGGCGAAGCTGCCGGGAGCAGACCCTACCGGTCCCGGCTCGGGGTGCGACAGGCAGTTCGGCGGCGCCCGCGGGCCCTCGGTAGGGTCGGGTCCCACCAGTCACGTGTTCCAGGGGGGACCTTGCCCGTTCGAATCACCATGTCCGTCGCGGCCCGGGCCGCAGTGGCGGCAGGCGGCCTGCTGGGCGCGCTCACGGCGTGCTCGGGCGCTGCCCCGGAGGCGGCCGCGCCCGCTCCGCAGCCCACCGTCACCCAGACCGTCACGGCGACGGTCACCGTCCCCGCCGCCCCGGCCCCGGCCGTCACCGTGACGGCGACCGCCACCGTGACGGCGACCGCCACGGTCACAGCGGTCCCGCAGGGTTCGGCCGCCACCGCCGACGGCGCCGACACCACCGGCGACGCCGCCACCGCCGCGCCGGGTGACACGATCGCCGGCAGCGGCACCTACCTGGTCGGTACGGACATCAGGCCCGGCACCTACCGCACCGAGGGCCCGGGCAGTCTCGGCCTCTGCTACTGGGAGCGGAGCCGGAGCAGCGACGGCGAGCTCGGCTCGATCATCGCCAACGAGAACCTGATGGGGCAGGGCGTCGTGACCGTCAAGAAGTCGGACGTCGTGTTCAAGACCCAGGGCTGTCAGCGCTGGACCAGGGTCGGCTGAACCGGTCCGGAACGCGTACTGCCCGACCGGTGGGGACCGGTCGGGCAGTAGGAGAAGGCCGATGATTCGGGGCTTCTGGTCACTCTGTGTGCACCGCACCCGCGTGGCGAACGCAGGCCGCGTGCGGTGCGAGTCGTTCTCTGCGCCTCGGGTGACCGGGTAGAGGGCCGGTCGGCCACGAGGGTAGGGGCCGTCTGTGCGGCCCCGGTGGCGTCAGGCCTGGACGGCGGTGTTGACGCGCTTGGTGATGGCCGACTTCTTGTTGGCGGCCTGGTTGGCGTGGATGACGCCCTTGCTCACGGCCTTGTCCAGCGCCTTGGAGGCGGCGCGGGCCAGCACGGCGGCCTTCTCGGTCTCGCCGGCGGCAGCGGCCTCACGGGCCTTGCGCAGGGCGGTCTTCAGCGAGGACTTGACGGCCTTGTTGCGCAGGCGCGCCTTCTCGTTGGTCTTGTTGCGCTTGATCTGGGACTTGATGTTCGCCACGAAGGAGCCTCAGTCTTGTCTGGATAAACGGTTCTGGGGGTTCCCCCGGCCGGAGCCTGGGGGAGGGTTGCACCGCGCGGCCGCCGGACCTGCTGAGAGGGCATGCCGGGGCCAGGTGCAGCGGCCAACGCTACCAGGGGCGCGCCGTCCGCCCCAAACCGGGCGGGCGCGGCCCCGGCGCCGCGGGCGGGTGCTCAGGCACGCAGGACGGGTTCGCCGTAGTGCTCGACCTCGGGGAACGGCCGGTAGTGGTGGTGCAGCAGTTCGCGCCACCGCGGGTACTCGGCGGAGCGCCGGAACCCCTCGGTGTGCGCCTCCAGTGTCTCCCACTCCACCTGGAGCAGGAACCGTGAGCCCCGCCCCTCGTCCAGGCAGCGGCGCAGTTCCAGCGAGCGGAAGCCGGGCTGGACGGAGATCAGTGGCCTGGCCTCGGTGAAGGCGGCGAGGAAGGCCTCCTCCTGGCCGGGCAGGACGTCGAGCAGTGCGCTTTCGAGGATCATGGGGCGCCATCCTGCCCGGGCCGCCGCGGCCGGGGGAACGGACCCGGCCCGGCGGCCGTGCGGCCGCCGCGGGGCGGGTGGCGGGGCCCGAACCGGACGGCGGCGCGCGTCCCGCTCGCGGGAGGTGGGAAGATGGGAGGAACTATCTCGATCGGACGACCGTCCGGTCGCCCGGGAAGCCGGTCAGCGATGATCCGGACACCCCCGGCCCCCGGACCAACGGAGAATCGGACCAAGGTGCCCGCGACCCCCAGCAATGTGCCAGAGCCCAGCCGTACCGACCCGGCGCTGATCCGCAACTTCTGCATCATCGCCCACATCGACCACGGCAAGTCGACGCTCGCAGACCGGATGCTGCAGATCACCGGCGTGGTCGACCCGCGGCAGATGCGTGCCCAGTACCTCGACCGCATGGACATCGAGCGCGAGCGCGGCATCACCATCAAGTCGCAGGCCGTCCGCCTCCCGTGGGCGCCGAAGACCGGTGTCAACGCCGGTAGCACGCACATCCTCAACATGATCGACACCCCGGGCCACGTGGACTTCACGTACGAGGTGTCCCGTTCCCTGGCGGCCTGCGAGGGCACCGTCCTGGTGGTGGACGCGGCCCAGGGCATCGAGGCGCAGACCCTCGCCAACCTGTACCTGGCGCTGGAGAACGACCTCACGATCATCCCGGTGCTGAACAAGATCGACCTGCCGGCCGCGCAGCCCGAGAAGTACGCGGCGGAGATCGCGCACATCATCGGCTGCGACCCGGCGGACGTGCTCAAGGTCAGCGCCAAGACCGGCCTGGGCGTCGAGGAGCTGCTGGACCACCTCGTCGACAACATCCCGGCCCCGGTCGGCGTCAAGGACGCCCCCGCCCGCGCGATGATCTTCGACTCGGTCTACGACTCCTACCGCGGTGTGGTCACCTACGTCCGTGTCGTCGACGGCCAGCTCACCAAGCGTGAGCGGATCGCGATGATGTCGACCGGCGCGACCCACGAGCTGCTGGAGATCGGCGTCATCTCGCCGGAGCCCAAGGTCGCGGACGGCCTCGGCGTCGGCGAGGTGGGCTACATCATCACCGGTGTGAAGGACGTCCGGCAGTCCAAGGTCGGTGACACCATCACCTCGATGCACAAGGGTGCGACCGAGGCGCTGGGCGGCTACAAGGACCCGCGTCCGATGGTGTTCTCCGGCCTCTACCCGCTGGACGGCTCGGACTACCCGCTGCTCCGCGACGCCCTGGACAAGCTGCGGCTGAACGACGCCGCGCTGGTCTACGAGCCGGAGACCTCGGTCGCCCTCGGCTTCGGCTACCGCTGCGGCTTCCTCGGCCTGCTGCACCTGGAGATCATCCGGGAGCGGCTGGAGCGCGAGTTCAACCTCGACCTGATCTCCACCGCCCCCAACGTGGTCTACCGCGTGGTGATGGAGGACGGCACCGAGCACACCGTCACCAACCCGAGCGAGTTCCCCACCGGCAAGCTCGCCGAGGTGTACGAGCCGATCGTGCGCGGCACCATCCTGGCGCCGAACGAGTTCGTCGGCGCGATCATGGAGCTCTGCCAGGCCCGCCGCGGCAACCTCCAGGGCATGGACTACCTGTCCGAGGACCGCGTCGAGCTGCGCTACACCCTGCCGCTCGCCGAGATCGTCTTCGACTTCTTCGACCAGCTGAAGTCCAAGACCCGCGGCTACGGCTCCTTCGACTACGAGCCGATCGGCGAGCAGAGCGCCCAGCTGGTGAAGGTCGACATCCTGCTGCACGGCGACGCGGTGGACGCGTTCTCCGCGATCGTGCACAAGGACAAGGCCTACAACTACGGTGTGATGATGGCCGGAAAGCTGCAGAAGCTGATCCCGCGCCAGCAGTTCGAGGTGCCGATCCAGGCCGCCATCGGTTCGCGCGTGATCGCCCGTGAGACGGTCCGGGCGATCCGCAAGGACGTCCTCGCCAAGTGCTACGGCGGCGACATCTCGCGCAAGCGCAAGCTGCTGGAGAAGCAGAAGGAAGGCAAGAAGCGGATGAAGATGGTCGGCCGGGTGGAGGTCCCGCAGGAGGCCTTCATCGCCGCACTGTCGACCGACGCGGAGGCGCCGAAGGAGAAGAAGTAACGACGGCGCCCCGAGGGGCCCGGGACACCGCTCACGTCGCGGCGGTGTCCCGGGCCCCTCGGGCGTTCCGGGGCGGGGCGCGTTCAGCGCAGCGACATGACCACGGCGTTGACGATCGCCGCCTTCACCAGCCGTCCGGTCCGGCCGGTGAGGACGGTCGGCCGCATCGAGTCGTCCCCGTGGATCAGCTGGACCATGCCCTCGCGCCGTCCGAGGCTCAGGCACTGCACGGCGTACCGGAAGGCGTAGGGCTTGTCGGTGCGTCCGGCGAGGACCTTGCCGAGGTAGCGGCCCATCGGCTGGGCGGTGGCGCAGCCCATCCGCAGGGTGCCGGTGCCGGGGACGGTGACCTCGGCGGCGTCGCCGATCGCGTACACCTCGGGGTGTGAGACCGACCGCAGGTGGTCGTCGACGACCACCTGGCCGGCCGGGTTGACGGTGAGGCCGGCCTCCGCGGCGAGCGGGTGCGGTTCCATCGCGGCGGCCCAGACGACGAGGTCGGCGGGGATCCGGCCGGCGGTGGTGTCGAGGCCCCCGGCGTCGACGGCGGTGACGGTGTGGTGCTCGTGGATTTCTGCGCCGAGTCCGCGGAGCACGGCGTGGACGTGACCGCGTCCCTTGGCCGAGAACCAGCCGCCGACCTGGCCGGCGGCGAGGACGCGGACCTTCCAGCCGGGGTGGGCCTCGGCGAGTTCGGCGGCGAGTTCGATGCCGGTGGCGCCGCCGCCGACCACGGCGACGGTGCCGGGGCGGTCGGCGGTGCGCAGCCTCCCGGCGATCTCGCCGGCCCGCTCGGCGCCGTAGGCGTGCTTGGCGGCGCCGGGGACGCCGTGCCAGGCGGTGCGGCTGCCGAGGGCGTAGACCAGGGTGTCGTAGGCGACGGCGTCGCCGTTGTCGAGGAAGACCTTGCGGGCGGTGGGGTCGAGCCGGGTGACGCGGGCCTGGACGTGCCGCACGCCCCGGCCGCGCAGGACCTCGGCGACGGCGGGGCGGTGCTCGGGGCGGCCGGCGGCGGTCTCGTGCTGGCGGACGCGGTGCAGGAAGCGGTTCTCGGGGGCGATCAGGGTCACCCGGCCGCCCTTGCCGGCCCGGGTCGCGGCGGTGAGGCCCGCGTAGCCGGCGCCCAGTACGACGATCTGCTTCTCGGTCATGTCGTCCCGCTCCTTCGCGGCGCCTTCGGCGGCGCCCTCTCGCGGCACCCCCGGGGTCGCCGGGGAGCGCTTCTGCGCGTGTTCGGGAAGGGGACGACGCGGCCGGCCGGAGTGTGACAGTGGCCCGCATCACACGTCGGTCAGGGGGTCGTCACGTTCAGGTGGGTGAGCTTCTCCGGGTTGACGACCACGTGGGCCTCGGTGATCCGGCCGTCGGCGACGGTGAAGGCCATCACGCCGGCGACCTGCCCGGGCCGCTCGTACCAGATGAGCCCGGGCGCGTCGTTGACCAGGGCGAAGCCGATGACCGACTCGGGCGTGAGGAACTTGGCGACCAGGCCGGTGACCAGGCGGGAGACCTTGTCGGCGCCGTACACGGGCCGGGCGCCGGCGGTGACGATGCCGCCGCCGTCGGAGTGCCAGACCACCTCGGGGTCGAGGACGGCCAGCAGGCTCTCGATGTCGCCGCGGGCGGTGGCGGCGGCGAACGCCTCGACGGCCTGCCGGTGTTCGGCCGGGTCGGCGGTGGCCCGGCGGCTGCCGGCCTTGACCCGGCGGCGGGCGCGGGAGGCCAGCTGGCGGGCGGCGTCGGGGGTGCGGTCGAGCGAGCCGGCGATCTCCTCGAAGCCGACGGCGAAGACGTCGTGCAGCACGAACGCGGCGCGTTCGGCCGGGGTGAGCTGTTCCAGGACGGCGAGCAGGGCCAGCGAGACGGACTCGCCGAGTTCGGCGATCTCGGCGGGGGAGGCGGGGGCGTCCTGGTAGGAGACGGCGGGCTCGGGCAGCCATTCGCCGAAGTAGGCCTCCCGGCGGGCGCGGGCGGAGCCGAGCTGGTCGTAGCAGAGGCGGGTGACGACGGTGGTGAGGAAGGCGCGCGGGTCGGCGACGGTGGAGGCGTCGACGGAGCGCCAGCGCAGCCAGGCCTCCTGGAGGGCGTCCTCGGCGTCGGTGAAGGAGCCGAGCAGCCGGTAGGCGACCGAGCCGAGGTACCGCCGGTTCGCCTCGAACGCGTCGGTGGCGTCCGTGGCGTCGGTGGCGTCCGTGGCGGGCCCGGTGCCGGTGGCCGGACGGCCGTTCGGGGCGGGCCGGGCGGCTCCGGTGGCCGGGGTGCTCGCGGCCGCGGTCGACAGGTCGTCAGTCACGGGCCCTACGGTAGCGCCGGTCGTCGCGATCATGAAGAGCGGCGGGGTCGGGGCGGCCCGGGGCCCGGCCGGGGGCGTGGTCGCAGGCCGGGAGCCTGCCGGGCGCCCCGGGTACCGCCCCCGACGGCGGGAGCCCGGGACGGAGCGGCCCTCGGGCCTCCCGCCCCGGGCTCCCGCCCGGTGTCCGTCGCCGTCACTCGACCTCGGCGACCGCCTCGGCGAACTGCGCCTTGTAGAGCCGCGCGTACGCGGCGTCGGCGGCGATCAGCTCGTCGTGCGTGCCCTGCTCGACGATCGAGCCGTCCTCCATCACCAGGATCACGTCGGCGTCCCGGATGGTGGAGAGCCGGTGGGCGATCACGAAGCTGGTGCGGCCGCTGCGCAGCCGGGCCATGGCGCGCTGGATGAGCACCTCGGTCCGGGTGTCGACCGAGCTGGTCGCCTCGTCGAGGACGAGGATCGACGGCTGGGCGAGGAAGGCCCGGGCGATGGTGATCAGCTGCTTCTCGCCGGTGCTGACGCCGGCGCCGTCGTCGTCGATGACGGTCTCGTAGCCCTCCGGGAGGGTGCGGACGAAGCGGTCGACGTGCGCGGCCCGGGCGGCTTCGACGACCTGTTCGCGGGTGGCGCCGTCGGCGCCGTAGGCGATGTTGTCGGCGATGGTGCCGCCGAACAGCCAGGTGTCCTGGAGGACCATGCCGATGCCGGAGCGCAGGTCTTCGCGGGACATCGCGGCGATGTCGACGCCGTCGAGGGTGATCCGGCCGGAGCTGACCTCGTAGAACCGCATCAGCAGGTTGACCAGGGTGGTCTTGCCGGCGCCGGTGGGGCCGACGATGGCGACGGTCTGGCCGGGCTCGACCTTGAGCGAGAGGTCGTCGATGAGCGGCTTGCCGGGGTCGTAGCGGAAGGCGACGTCCTGGAAGACGACCCGGCCGCGCAGGGCGTCGGGGCGTTCCGGCATGGCCGGTTCGGGGGTCTGCTCGGGCGCGTCGAGGAGTTCGAAGATGCGCTCGGCGGAGGCGACGCCGGACTGCACCAGGTTGGCCATGCTGGCGACCTGGGTGAGCGGCTGGCTGAACTGCCGGGAGTACTGGATGAACGCCTGGACGTCGCCGATGCTGAGCGCGCCGCTCGCCACCCGCAGGCCGCCGACCACGGCGATCAGCACGTACTGCAGGTTGCCGATGAGCATCATCGCGGGCTGGATGACGCCGGAGATGAACTGGGCCTTGAAGCTGGCCGCGTAGAGGGCGTCGTTGTGCTCGCGGAAGGTCTCGGCGGACTCCTTCTGCCGGCCGAAGACCTTGACCAGGGTGTGCCCGGTGTACATCTCCTCGATGTGCGCGTTGAGCTGCCCGGTGGACTTCCACTGCTGGACGAACTGGGGCTGGGCGCGCTTGCCGACCCGGGTGGCGACGAGCACCGAGAGCGGGACGGCGATCAGGGCGATCAGCGCGAGCAGCCAGGAGATCCAGAACATCATGGCGAGGACGCCGACCACGGTCAGCAGCGAGTTGATCACCTGGCCGGTGGTCTGCTGCATCGTCTGGCTGATGTTGTCGATGTCGTTGGTCACCCGGCTGAGCACCTCGCCGCGCGGCTGCCGGTCGAAGTAGCTGAGCGGCAGCCGGGCGAGCTTGGCCTCGGCGTCCTGGCGCAGCCGGTAGCCCGCCCGCTGGATGGCGCGGGCGGCGAGGCGGCCCTGGACGACGCCGAAGACGGAGGACGCGACGTAGATCGCCAGCACCCAGAGCAGGACGGTGCCGATGGCGCCGAAGTCCATGCCCTGGCCGGGGACGAAGTCGACGGAGGAGAGCAGGCCGGCGATGTCGTCGTCGCCGCGTCCGCGCACGGCGTCGACGACCTCCTGCTTGGAGGCGCCGGCCGGGAAGCGGCCGCTGACGACGCCGGCGAAGATCAGGTCGGTGGCGTTGCCGAGGATCTTGGGGCCGATGACGGCGCAGCCGATGCTGAGCACGCCGAGGCCGAGGACGCCGGCGATGAGGCCGCGTTCCGGGCGGAGGAGTTTCAGCAGGCGCTTGCCGGAGCCCTTGAAGTCCATGGACTTCTCGGCGCCCTGGCCGCCCATGAAGCGGCCGGGGCCGGCGGGGCCGCGGCGGGCTGCGGCGGCCTGGGAGTCGCCGGCCGGTGCGGGCCGGCCGCCTCCGGGCCGGCCGGGGCCGCCTCTGCCGGGTCCACCGGGACCCCCGGGTCCACCGGGTCCACCCGGGCCGCCGGTGGGCGGGTTCGTCCGGTCCGGCGCGGGCTTGTCGGGCGTGGTCACGCCGCCTCCTGCTCGGTGAGCTGGGAGAGCACGATCTCCCGGTACGTCGGGTTGCCGGCCATGAGTTCGCCGTGGGTGCCGCTGCCGACGACGGCGCCTTCGTCGAGGACGATGATCCGGTCGGCGTCGCGGATGGTGGAGACGCGCTGGGCGACGATCACCACGGTGGCGTCGGAGGTCTCGCGGGCGAGGGCCTTGCGCAGCCTGGCGTCGGTGGCGTAGTCGAGCGCGGAGAACGAGTCGTCGAAGAGGTAGATGTCGGGCCGCCGGACCAGGGTGCGGGCGATGGCCAGGCGCTGCCGCTGGCCGCCGGAGACGTTGCCGCCGCCCTGGGCGATCGGCGCGTTCAGGCCCTCGGCGAGCTGTTCGACGAACTCCTTGGCCTGGGCGATCTCCAGGGCGTGCCAGAGCTCCTCGTCGGTGGCGTCCGGCCGGCCGTAGCGGAGGTTGCTGGCGACGGTGCCGGAGAACAGGTAGGGCTTCTGCGGGACGAGCCCGACGCTGTCGGCGATGGTCTCGGGGGCGAGTTCGCGGACGTCGACGCCGTTGAGCAGGACCTGGCCCGTGGTGGCGTCGAAGAGCCGGGGGACGAGGCCGAGCAGGGTGGACTTCCCGCTGCCGGTGGAGCCGATGACGGCGGTGGTCTCACCGGGGCTGGCGGCGATGTCGATGCCGCGCAGGACCGAGGCCTCGGCCCCGGGGTAGCGGAAGTCGACGTCGCGCAGTTCGAGGTGGCCGCGGCGGAGCACCTCGGTGACGGGGGCGGCGGGCGGGACGACGCTGGAGCTGGTGGTGAGCACCTCCTGGATCCGCTCGGCGCAGACCTCGGCGCGCGGCACCATCATGAACATGAAGGTGGCCATCATGACGCTCATCAGGATCTGCAGCAGGTAGGAGAGGAACGCGGTGAGCGCGCCGATCTCCATGTCCCCGCTGTCGATCCGGTGGGCGCCGAACCAGAGCACGGCGACGCTGGAGACGTTCACGACCAGCATCACGCTGGGGAAGAGGTAGGCCATCAGCTTGCCGACCTGGAGCGAGACCCCGGTGAGGTCCTCGTTGGCGCCGGCGAACCGGGCCTGCTCGTGGTCGTCCTTGACGAAGGCCCGGATGACCCGGATGCCGGTGATCTGCTCGCGCAGGACCCGGTTCACGGTGTCGATCTTCTCCTGCATGCTGCGGAAGCGCGGGCGCAGCGCCCGCACCAGCAGGATGACGACGGCGCCGAGGGTGGGCACCACGGCGAGCAGCAGCCCGGAGAGCGGCACGTCCTGGTTGAGCGCCATGATGATGCCGCCGACGCACATGATCGGCGCGGCCACCATCATCGTGAACGTCATCAGCACCAGCATCTGGACCTGCTGGACGTCGTTGGTGGTCCGGGTGATCAGCGAGGGGGCGCCGAACTGGCCCATCTCGCGCGAGGAGAAGCCCTGCACGCGGTCGAAGATGTCGGTGCGGACGTCCCGGCCGAGGGCCATCGCGGTGCGCGCGCCGTAGTAGACGGCGCAGATGGCGCAGAGGGTCTGGAGCAGGGTGATGCCGATCATCACGGCACCCACGCGCAGGATGTATCCGGTGTCGCCCTTCACCACGCCGTTGTCGATGATGTCGGCGTTGAGCGTCGGCAGGTAGAGCAGGCCGAGGGTGGAAATCAGCTGGAGCAGCACCAGCAGGGTGATCGGTCGGGTGTACGGGCGGAGGTACGCCCTGAGCAGTCTGATCAGCACTGGCTCACTCTTGTCGTCGGCGGCGGCTTTGGCATCCCAATTCTCGGTCTTCGGCCGGCTCGCGCAGGCCATTCCGGGCAAGCGAGCCGGATCTTTGTCCAGCCCTTTGCCGAACGTTCCGGCGGGCGGCCTTGTGCCGTGCACCGGCGGATCGGGAGGGTGCCAGCTGGGCGCCCCCTCTTACGGAATGACCGGTTTCCCCCTAGGCTGCTGATTGCCCCCTTGTTACTCACCGGTACCGGCCTGGTTACCGCGGGGGGCCGGCGACCGCCCCCACGGACGCCGCGACAATCCCTCAGAGCCTTCCCTCAGACGGCCACCCGCTCCCGGAGGTCCTCGTTGAGTTCCGCGCAGTCCCTGATCGACTCCGGCCGCGCCGACATCGTCGCCGGGCGCCCCGCCTCCGTCGCCCACCTGTTCCTGGAGCGCGTCGCCGCCACCCCGGGTGCCGAGGCCTACCGCTACCCGGCCCCGGTGGACGAGCAGGCGGCGGACAGCGCCCCCGGCGCCGAGCAGTGGCGTTCGGTGACCTGGGCCCAGGCCGCCACCCGGGTGTACGCGGTGGCCGCCGGTCTGCTGTCGCTGGGCATCCGGTCCGAGGACCGGGTCGCCCTCTCCTCCTCCACCCGGCTGGAGTGGGTCCTCGCCGACCTCGGCAACATGTGCGCGGGCGCGGCCACCACCGCCGTCTACCCGAGCACCAACGCCGACGAGACCGCGTTCATCCTCTCCGACTCCGGCTCCCGGGCCATCTTCGCCGAGAACGCCGCCCAGCTGGCCAAGGTCCTCGCCGAGCAGGAGCGGCTGCCCGAGCTGAAGACCGTCATCCTCTTCGACGCGGTCGCCGAGGTCCCCGAGGCCGCCGGGCTGACCGTGATCACCTTCGCCGAGCTGGAACAGCTCGGCACCGAGTACCTGGCCGAGCACCCCGACGCCGTCGAGCGGACCATCGCCGCGCTCGACAAGGAGCAGTTGGCCACCCTCATCTACACCTCGGGCACCACCGGTCGGCCCAAGGGCGTGCGCCTGGTGCACGACTGCTGGGCGTACGAGGGGAGGGCGCAGGAGGCCAGCGGGCTGCTGGCCGCCGACGACGTGCAGTTCATGTGGCTGCCGCTGTCGCACGTCTTCGGCAAGACGCTGATCTCGGGGCAGATCGCCACCGGCCACGTGATGGCCCTGGACGGGCGGGTCGACCGGATCATCCACAACCTGCCGGTGATCCGGCCGACCATCATGGCCTCGGCGCCGCGCATCTTCGAGAAGGTCTACAACGGCATCGCCGGCAAGGCCCGGGCGGAGGGCGGCGCCAAGTACAAGATCTTCCTGTGGGCGGCCCGCACCGCCCGCGAGTACGCCCGCACCGCCCAGGCCAACCGGATCGCCACCGGCAGCGACCGCGTGCCGTTCGCCCTCGGCCTCAAGCACTCCCTGGCCGACAAGCTGGTGTACGCGAAGATCCGGGCCGCGTTCGGCGGCCGGCTGCGCGGCGCGGTGTCCGGCAGCGCCGCGCTCGCCCCCGAGATCGGCTACTTCTTCGTCGGCGCCGGGGTGCCGATCCTGGAGGGCTACGGACTGAGCGAGACCAGCGCCGGCTCGTGCGTCAACCGGGCGGAGGACATCCGGGTCGGCACGGTCGGCCGCCCGCTGCCCGGCACCGAGGTCCGGATCGCCGAGGACGGCGAGATCCTGCTGCGCGGCCCCGGCATCATGCGCGGCTACCACAACCTGCCGGAGAAGACCGCCGAGGTGCTGGAGGCCGACGGCTGGTTCCACACCGAGGACATCGGCGAGCTGTCGGCGGACGGCTTCCTGCGGATCACCGACCGCAAGAAGGACATGTTCAAGACCTCCGGCGGCAAGTACGTCGCGCCCAGCGAGGTGGAGGGCAAGTTCAAGGCGGTCTGCCCGTTCGTCAGCAACATCCTGGTGATCGGCAACGGCCGCAACTTCTGCACCGCGCTGATCGGCCTGGACGAGGCGGCGATCATGCCGTGGGCCGCCGAGCACGGCCTGGCCGGCAAGTCCTACGCCGAGGTGGTCGCCGACCCGCAGGTGCACAAGCTGATCGACGGCTTCGTGCAGCGGCTCAACGCCGACCTCCAGCGCTGGCAGACGGTGAAGAGGTTCCACCTGCTGCCGCGCGACCTGGACGTCGAGCACGGCGAGCTCACCCCGAGCCTGAAGATCAAGCGCCCGGTGGTCGAGCGCGAGTACGCGGACGCCGTGACCGCGATGTACGCGGGCGCCAACGAGGCCTGAGCCGCCCCGTCCCGTACGGCCCGGGGGAGCACCCGGGCCGTACGGGACAATGGGGTCATGCCCTCCGCACTCCCCGACGGCGAACCGGTGCCGTCCGACGGTTCCCTGCCCGTGTCCGCGCTCGACGGACTGGGCTCCCGGCCGTTCGGCTTCTACCTGCACGTGCCCTACTGCGCGAGCCGCTGCGGCTACTGCGACTTCAACACCTACACCGCCACCGAGCTGCGCTCCTCGGGCGCCGTCGCCTCGCAGGAGACGTACGCCGACAACGTGGTGGCCGAGGTCCGCCACGCCCGGAAGGTGCTGGGGGACGCCGACCTGCCGGTGCGGACCGTCTTCCTCGGGGGCGGCACCCCCACCCTGCTGCCCGCCGGCGACCTGGTGCGGATGCTGGCCGCGATCCGCGAGGAGTTCGGGCTCGCCGACGGCGCCGAGGTGACCACCGAGGCCAACCCGGAGTCGGTCGACCCGGCGTACCTGGCCGAACTGCGCGAGGGCGGCTACAACCGGGTCTCCTTCGGCATGCAGAGCGCCCGGCCGCACGTCCTGCAGCTGCTCGACCGCCACCACACCCCCGGCCGCCCGGAGGCCTGCGTCGCCGAGGCCCGCGCCGCCGGCTTCGAGCACGTCAACCTCGACCTGATCTACGGCACCCCCGGCGAGTCCGACGACGACTGGCGGGCCTCCCTGGACGCGGCGATCGGCGCCGGCCCGGACCACGTCTCCGCGTACTCGCTGATCGTCGAGGACGGCACGAAGCTCGCCGCCCGGGTCAAGCGCGGCGAACTGCCGATGATCGACGACGACGTGCACGCCGACCGCTACCTGATCGCCGAGCGGGCGCTCACCGCCGCCGGCTACTCCTGGTACGAGGTCTCCAACTGGTCCACCGCCCCCGAGGGCCGCTGCCGCCACAACGAGCTGTACTGGACCGGCGGCGACTGGTGGGGCGCGGGCCCCGGCGCGCACAGCCACGTCGGCGGCGTCCGCTGGTGGAACGCCAAGCACCCGGCCGCCTACGCGCAGGCCCTCGCCGAGGGGCGCACCCCCGCCCAGGGCCGTGAGCGGCTCACCGCCGAGGACCGCCGGGTCGAGCGGATCCTGCTGGAGCTGCGCCTCGCCGAGGGCATCCCGCTGGACCTGCTGACGGAGACCGGCCTGAAGGCCGCGCGGCAGCACCTGGCCGACGGCCTCCTCGACGCCGCCCCCCACGCCGCCGGCCGCGCGGTCCTCACCCTCCGGGGGCGCCTGCTGGCCGACGCGGTCGTGCGTGACCTGGTGGACTGACGTTCGTTGACGTGGGTGTCAGCCGTCGAGGGGGAGCGTGCGATGACCGCCATCGATGACCGGGTGACAGGGATCTTCGAGAACCTTGAGGTTCCGGAGGGTGTCAAGGCCGAGCTCATCCGGGGGGAAATCGTGATGACGGCGGGGCCGGACATGGTCCACAACTGGATCGTCGAGGCGATCGTCGACCAGATCCCCCGCGCCCGCTGGCACCGGCTCCAGACGCAGGACGTGGCGTTCCCCCGCGAGGCCGGTGAGCCGCAGCCGGACCTGGTGGTGATCGAGCGAGGCGCGGTCGAGGGGCCCGGGCGGCTGATCCCCGCGCCAGCGGTGACGGTGGCTGTTGAGGTCGTGTCCAGGACCAGCGCCCACCGCGACTACCACGTCAAGCGGGAGATGTACGCGGGAGGGCCGATTCCGGTCTATCTGATCGTCGATCCGATCAAGGGGCAGTGCGTGCTGCTGACCGAGCCGATGGCGTCGACGGCCTCGGGCGTGCCGGACTACTGGTCCGAGCGCACCACGAAGTTCGGCGACCCGATTCCGCTGGAACGCCTGGGCATCACGCTCGACACCGGAGATTTCGGAACGCTATGAAGCCAGCAGTCGCGCGGTCCTCACCCTCCGGGGGCGCCTGCTGGCCGACGCGGTCGTGCGTGACCTGGTGGACTGATATTCGTTAACGTGGTGCCAGCCGTCGGAGGGAGCGTGCGATGACCGCCATCGATGACCGGGTGACAGGGATCTTCGAGAACCTTGAGGTTCCGGAGGGCTTCAAGGCCGAACTCATCCGGGGGGAAATCGTGATGATGGCGGGGCCGGACATGGTCCACAACCTCATCGTCCTGGCGATCCAGCACCAGATTCCCTACGACCGGTGGCGTCCGCTCACCACGCAGGACCTGGCGATCCCCGGCCAGACCAGTGAACCGCAGCCGGACCTGGTCGTCTTCGAACGGGGCGCGGTCGAGGAACACGGCCGACTGCTGCCGTCCCCCTCGGTCACCCTGGTGGTCGAGGTCGTGTCCAGGACCAGCGTCGACCGGGACTACCGGACCAAGCGGGAGATGTACGCCGAGGGCGTGATCCCCGCCTACCTGATCGTCGATCCGATCGAGGGGCGGTGCGTGCTGCTGACCGAGCTGGACGGGGGTGCCGGGACCGGGCAGCCGCGCTACATGTCCGAGCGGACCAGCAAGTTCGGCGATCCCGTCCCGGTCGACGCGCTCGGTGTCACGCTGGACACGGCCGACTTCCAGCGGTACGTCTGATCCGCCTCACTCCGGCAGCGTCACGAAGTCGATGAGCTCCTCGACCCGGCCGAGCAGTTCCGGCTCCAGGTCCCGGTAGGAGTCCACCGAGGCGAGGATGCGTTTCCAGGCGGCGGGGGTGTCCACCGGCCAGCCGAGGCGGCGGCAGACGCCCTCCTTCCACTCCTCGCCGCGCGGGACGGCGGGCCAGCCCGGGATGCCCACGCTGGACGGCTTCACGGCCTGCCAGACGTCGATGTACGGGTGCCCCACCACGAGGACGGCCTCGCCGGTGACCCGGGCGGCGATGCGGTGCTCCTTGGTTCCGGGGAGCAGGTGGTCGACCAGGACGCCGAGCCGCCGGCCGGGCCCGGGGGCGAACTCGGCGACGATCGCGGGCAGGTCGTCGACGCCCTCCAGGTACTCGACCACCACGCCCTCGATCCGCAGGTCGTCGCCCCAGACCCGTTCGACCAGCTCGGCGTCGTGCCGGCCCTCGACGTAGATCCGGGACTCGCGGGCCACCCGGGCCCGGGCGCCGGGCACCGCGACCGAGCCGGAGGCGGTGCGGCCGGGGGCACGGGAGGGCGCCGGAGCGGCCGCGGCGGGCCGGACCAGGGTGACGACGCGGCCCTCCAGCAGGAAGCCGCGCGGCACCAGCGGGAAGACCCGGTGCTTGCCGAACCGGTCCTCCAGGGTGACGGTGAACCCCTCGGCGGTCTTCTCGCAGCGCACCACGGCCCCGCAGAAGCCGCTCGCCGCCTCCTCGACCACCAGGTCGCGCTCGGCTGCGACCTCGGGGGCGGGCTGCTGCCTCTTCCACGGCGGGGTCAGGTCGGGTCCGTACTGGCGGCTGCGCATGCAGCGACTATAGGGAAGGCGGACGAAGGGTCAGAGACCCGGCGCGCCCCAGACCGGGAACCAGCGGGTGAGGTCCTTCTCCAGCCGCAGGTCGTTCCCCAGCAGGGCGTTGACCTGCAGTTCCAGCGGGCTGTCGCGCTTCTCGCCGCCGCCGGGCACCGGGGCGAAGGGGTAGAAGGTGCCGCGCTTGTACAGGTACACCAGGGCCAGCGGCCGGTCGGCCTCGTTGCGGAAGGCGACCAGCGAGCAGAGCAGCTGCGGCCCGAAGCCGTTGGCCTCCAGCTCGCTGTTGACCGCGTGGAGGTCGTTGACGAGCTCCGGAAGCTCCCCGGGCGCGTGCCGGGCCAGCAGCCAGGAGTAGCCGTAGGCGTCCTTGGAGGCCTCGACGGGGACGCCGCCGCGTTCGGTGTCGGCGTCCAGGAGGGCCCGGACCTGGCGTTCGACCTCGCCGAACGCCCCGCCCTCCACCGAGGCGAAGCAGACCGACCCGACCCCGGTGGGCCGGAAGCCGGCCGCCGCCTCCAGGGTGAGCGCGGCGGACGGCACGCCGAACAGCTGGTCGAGGTCGGGCCTGACGGGCTTGGTGCGGCCGAACAGGGCGTCCAGGATTCCCACGGTGGTCCCTTTCCCTCCCCTCCCGGAGGAGGCGGTTCACGAGGAGGCGGTTCGGTGGAGGCGGTCCGGCGGCCGGATCGGCGGCCGGTCGGCGGCCGATCAGCCGCCGGTCAGCGGTCGGTCGGCGGCCGGTCAGTGGCCGAGCCGGGTGGAGATCTCCGCCAGCTGCTCCAGCCGCTTCTCCAGCGTCGGGTGGGTGGAGAACAGCTGGGTGGCGGTCTCCCGGGCGCTCAGCGCGGGGGCGAAGTAGAAGGCGTTGTAGGCCTGCGCCTGGCGCAGGTCCTTGGTCGGGATGGCGGCGATCTGGCCGGTCACCTTGGTGAGCGCCGAGGCCAGCGCACTGGGGCGGCCGGTGAGCTGGGCGGCGGCCCGGTCGGCTGCCAGCTCCCGGTAGCGGGAGAGCAGCCTGGTCAGCAGGAAGCTGATCGCGTAGACGACGACCGACACCAGCGGGATGACGAGCGCGGCGAGCGCGGCGTTGGAGTCGTTGCTGTTGCGGCCGCCGCCCATGAACCCGCCGTACATGGCGATCCGGGTCATGGCCCCGGCGAGGACGCCGAGGAAGCCGGCGATCGTCATCACCGCGACGTCCCGGTGGGCGACGTGGGACAGCTCGTGGGCGAGCACCCCCTCCAGCTCCTCGGGTTCCAGCCGGCGGAGCAGGCCGGTGGTGACGCAGACCACCGCGTTCTTCGGGTTGCGGCCGGTGGCGAAGGCGTTCGGCATGTCGTTGTCGGCGACCGCGACCCGGGGTTTGGGCATGTCGGCCAGTGCGCAGAGCCGGTCGACGGTGCCGTGCAGCTGCGGGTACTGCTCGGGGGTGACGCGGTGGGCGCCCATGGCGCGTTCGGTGATCCTGTCGCTGAACCAGAACTGGGCCACGAACAGGCCGCCGGAGATCAGCACGATGATCGGCCAGGCGCCGCGCAGCAGCACGATCAGCAGTCCGGTGAATCCGACGTACAGCAGCCCGATCACGAACATCGTCCCGACCATCCGGCCGGTCAGGCCGCGGTCCGGTGCGAAGCGGCTGTGCTGGCCCGAGGTCGACATCGCTGGTCCTCCGTTCGCCGTTCGCTTCCGATGCTGCCACCCGCCCGGCCCCGCGGCATCACCCGCGCGCCGCGAACTGCGGGCAGGATCACCCCGGCCGGGCCGTTCCTGAGGTCGGACCCGGGCCTTACACTGGCAGGTACGGTTCTGGCACTCGTGTGTTCCGAGTGCCAAGCCCGGGCCCTCCCAGAGCGGTCCGAAGCGACTCGAAACGGACACTTGTCACAACGGACAACGCGTGAAGACGGAGGTGCGTGCCCATGGCCGGTGAGGTCCGCCAGCTGGACGACCGCAAGCTCGCGGTGCTTCGCGCCATCGTCCAGGACTACGTGGGGACCGAGGAGCCGGTCGGTTCCAAGGCCCTGGTCGAGCGGCACAACCTCGGGGTCTCCCCGGCGACCGTCCGCAACGACATGGCGGCGCTGGAGGAGGACGGCTACATCCACCAGCCGCACACCAGCGCCGGGCGTATCCCCACCGACAAGGGGTACCGCCTCTTCGTGGACCGGCTCGCCGAGGTCAAGCCGATGAGCGCGCCCGAGCGGCGCGCGATCCGGCACTTCCTGGACGGGGCGGTCGACCTCGACGACGTGGTCGCCCGCACGGTCCGGCTGCTCGCCCAGCTGACCCGCCAGGTCGCGGTCGTGCAGTACCCCTCGCTCTCCCGCTCCACCGTGCGGCACATCGAGCTGGTCGCGCTGGCCCCGGTCAAGGTGATGCTGGTGCTGATCACCAACACCGGCCGGGTCGAGCAACGGATGGTGGACTGCCCCGGGGCGGTCGGCGAGACCGTCCTGGCGGACCTCCGGGCCCGGATCAACGCGCGGGCCGCCGGACAGCGGCTGCCCGAGGTCCCGGGACTGCTGGAGGACCTCCCCGCCCAGTTCGAGGCGGGCGACCGGCCGACCGTCGCGACGGTCCTGGCGACGCTCTTCGAGGCGCTCGCCGAACAGAACGAGGAACGGATCATGCTGGCCGGCACGGCCAACCTGACCCGTTTCGGCCACGACTTCCCGTTGACCATCCAGCCGGTGCTGGAGGCACTGGAGGAACAGGTCATCCTGCTCCGCCTCCTGGGTGAGACCGCGGACGCCGGGATGACGGTCCGGATCGGGCGCGAGAACGCCTACGAGGGCCTCAATTCCACCTCCGTCGTCTCGGTCGGTTACGGTTCGGGCGACGAGAGCGTGGCCAAACTGGGTGTGATCGGTCCGACCCGGATGGACTATCCGGGCACAATGGGGGCGGTGCGAGCGGTGGCACGGTACGTGGGCCAGATCCTGGCCGAGTCGTAGGAAAGGCCACCGCCAGGACCCTGGCGGTGGTTCCAGTCGCAAGCACTTCTACAGGCGGAACAAGCGGAGCATTTGGTGGCCACGGACTACTACGCGGTACTCGGCGTCCGACGGGATGCGGGGCAGGACGAGATCAAGAAGGCGTTCCGGCGCCTGGCACGCGAACTGCACCCGGACGTCAACCCGGACCCGAAGACGCAGGAGCGGTTCAAGGAGATCAACGCCGCCTACGAGGTGCTCTCCGATCCGCAGAAGCGTCAGGTCTACGACCTGGGCGGCGACCCGCTGTCGCCGAACGGCGGCGCGGGCGGACCGGGCGGCTTCGGCGCGGGCGCGGCGGGCTTCGGCTTCTCCGACATCATGGACGCCTTCTTCGGCGCGGCCTCCGGCCAGCGCGGACCGCGCTCGCGGACGCGGCGCGGCCAGGACGCCATGATCCGGCTGGAGATCACCCTGGAGGAGGCCGCCTTCGGCACCACCAAGGAACTCCAGGTCGACACGGCCGTCACCTGCACCACCTGCAGCGGCGAGGGCGCGGCCCCCGGTACCTCCGCGCAGACCTGTGACATGTGTCGCGGCAAGGGCGAGGTCTCCCAGGTCACCCGGTCCTTCCTGGGCCAGGTCATGACCTCCCGCCCCTGCCCGCAGTGCCAGGGCTTCGGCACCGTCGTGCCGACCCCGTGCCCGGAGTGCGCCGGCGACGGCCGGGTCCGCGCCCGCCGCACCCTGACCGTCAAGATCCCCGCCGGTGTCGACAACGGCACCCGGATCCAGCTGGCCGGCGAGGGCGAGGTCGGCCCCGGCGGCGGCCCGGCCGGCGACCTCTACGTCGAGATCGCCGAGACCAGCCACACGGTGTTCCAGCGCCGCGGCGACGACCTGCACTGCACCGTCACCATCCCGATGACGGCCGCCTCGCTCGGTACCCAGGTGCCGCTGCAGACCCTGGACGGGCTGGAGGAGGTCGACATCCGGCCCGGCACCCAGTCCGGCCAGTCGATCCCGCTGCACGGCCGCGGCATCACGCACCTGCGCGGCGGCGGCCGGGGCGACCTGATAGTGCACGTCGAGGTGCAGACGCCCACCAAGCTCGATCCCGAGCAGGAGGAGCTGCTGCGCCGCCTCGCGGTGCTGCGCGGCGAGGAGCGGCCGTCCGGCCAGTTCGCGCCCGGGCAGCAGGGGCTGTTCTCCCGGCTGAA
Organism: Kitasatospora sp. NBC_00458; assembly: GCF_036013975.1. NCBI lineage: Bacteria > Bacillati > Actinomycetota > Actinomycetes > Kitasatosporales > Streptomycetaceae > Kitasatospora > Kitasatospora sp. NBC_00458. The sequence continues at coordinate 3,040,287 of NZ_CP107904.1, read as the reverse complement.
GGACGCCTTCAACGGCCGCTGACGGCTCCGGCGCCCGGCACCCCCGCGACAACCGTCCGGGGGCGCCGGGCGCCGTCGTTCCACCGCCCGACCCACCCCGGAGGAAGACCCCCATGACCGCGCCCGTGTTCGTCGTCGAGACCGAGCGGATCGCCGCCGCCGCTCCCGGGGCGCTGGTCCGGCTGGACGGGCCGGAGGGGCGGCACGCGGCCGCCGTGAAGCGGCTGGAGCCGGGCGAGGCCGTCACCCTGGCCGACGGGCTCGGCCTCGGGGTGGACGGCACCGTCGCGGCGGTGCACGGCAAGGACGCCGTCGAGGTGGCGGTCGCGGCCGTGCGCCGCGAGCCCGAGCCGGCGCCGCGGATCGTCGTGGTCCAGGCCCTGCCCAAGGGCGACCGCGGCGAGCTGGCCGTGGAGACCATGACCGAGGTCGGCGTGGACGTGGTGGTCCCGTGGGCGGCGTCCCGCTGCATCACCCAGTGGAAGGGCGAGCGCGGCGCCAAGGCGCTCGCCAAGTGGCGCGCCACCGCGCGGGAGGCGGGCAAGCAGTCCCGCCGGCTGCGGTTCCCCGAGGTCCGCGACCCGGTGACCACCCGGCAGCTGGTCCCGCTGCTGGCCGCCGCCGCGTTCGCGGCCGTGCTGCACGAGGAGGGGGCCGAGCCGCTGGCCGGGGCCGTGCTGCCCGGGACCGGGGACCTCGTGCTGGTGGTCGGCCCCGAGGGCGGGGTCTCCCCGGAGGAGCTGGCCGCCTTCGCCGAGGCCGGCGCCAGGCCGTTCCGGCTCGGCCCGTCGGTCCTGCGCACCTCGACGGCGGGGGTGGCGGCCGGGGCCCTGCTGCTGGGACGCACCGGCCGCTGGAGCTGAGCCGCCCGGCCCGGGCCGGAACGCGATGACCCCGGCCGGTACGGGCCCGCCCGGGCAGCCGCCCCCCGGCCCCCGTCCGGGAGTCCCCCGCCGACCGTCCCCCGACCGGGGCGCGGTCGGCGGAAAACCGGGCGTGGCCGCGGCACCGGTGCCTAGGCTGGCGAGGTGAGCGAACCCGAAACCATCCCCGCCGGCGCCTACCTGCGCCACCCGCACCTGCACGGCGACCTGGTCACCTTCGTCGCCGAGAACGACGTGTGGCTCGCCCCGCTGGACGGCGGCCGGGCCTGGAGACTGACGGCCGATCACCTCCCGGTCCGCCGCCCGAGATTCTCCCCGGACGGCCGGCACGTCGCCTTCACCTCCACCCGGGACGGCGCGCCCGAGGTGCACGTCGTCCCGGTCGACGGCGGCCCGTCCCGGCGGCTGACCCACTGGGGCGACGCCCAGACCCAGCTGCGCGGCTGGACGCCGGACGGCCGGCCGATCGCCACCACCGCCGCCGGGCAGGCCTCGCTGCGCCGCACCTGGGCGTTCGCGGTGCCGCCGGACGGCGGCGAGCCGGCCCGGCTGCCGTACGGACCGGTCGGCGGGCTGTCCTTCGAGCCGGGCGGGGACCGGGCGCTGCTGGTCTCGGCGTTCGGGGTCGAGCCGGCCTGGTGGAAGCGCTACCGGGGCGGGCGGACCGGCAAGCTCTGGATCGGCACGGACCGGTTCGAGCGGATCCACCGGGAGCTCGACGGGAACATCGAATCGCCGCTCTGGGTGGGCGGACCGGGCCGGTCCAGGATCGCCTTCCTCTCCGACCACGAGGGCGTCGGCGCGCTCTGGTCCAGCCTCCCGGACGGCACCGACCTGCGCCGCCACTCCTCCTCCCCGGACGGCTTCTACGCCCGCAACGCCACCACCGACGGCACCCGGGTGGCCTGGCACGCCGCGGGCGACCTCTGGCTGCTGGACGACCTGGCCGGTGCCGAGCCGCGCCGCCTCGACGTCCGCCTGGCGGGCCCGCGCACCGGCCGCCGCCCGCGCCCGGTGCCGGCCGCGCACTGGCTGGAGACCGCCGCCCCCGACCGCACCGGCCGGGCCGGCGCCGTCGTGGTGCGCGGCACCGTGCACTGGCTGACCCACCGGGAGGGCCCGGCCCGCGTCCTGGACGAGACCCCGGGCGTGCGCGGCCGGCTCGCCCGGGTGGTGCCGGGCTCGGGCGAGGACGGCGGGCAGGGGGTGGTCTGGGTGACCGACGCCGAGGGCGAGGACGCGATCGAGTACGCGCCCGCCGTCCTCGGCACCGAGCGCCGCCGACTGGCCGCCGGACGGCTCGGCCGGGTCCGGTCGCTGCTCGTCTCGCCGGACGGCAAGCAGCTGGCGGTCGGCTCGCACGACGGCCGGGTCCTGCTGGTGGCCCTGGCCGACGGTGTCGTGCACGAGCTGGCGCACAGCACCGACGGCGAGGTCAGCGGCCTGGCGTTCAGCCCCGACTCGGCGTGGCTGGCCTGGTCCCAGCCGACCCTCGGGCCGTGGTCGCTGCGCCAGATCGCGCTGGCCAACCTGACCACCCGGACGGTCTCCGAGGCCACCCCGCAGCGCTTCATCGACACCTCGCCGGCCTTCACCGCGGACGGCCGGCACCTGGCGTTCCTCTCGGTGCGCAACTTCGACCCGGTCTACGACTCGCACGTCTTCGACCTGTCCTTCCCGAACGGCTGCCGCCCGTACCTGATCACGCTGGCCGCCGACACGCCGTCCCCGTTCGGGCCGCGGCGGGCCGGCCGGCCGGTCGGCGGGGAGGACGACGAGCCCAAGGCCAAGAAGGCGGACGGCGAGGAGGGCGCGGCCGACGCGCCGCCGGTCACCCGGGTCGACCTGGACGGCATCGCCGACCGGATCGTGCCCTTCCCGGTGGAGGGCGGCCGGTTCGGCACGCTGCGGGCCGCCAGGGACGGCGTGCTGTGGACGCGCGTGCCGCTGCTCGGGGAGCTCGGCGACGAGGCGGCCTCGCTGGAGGACGAGCGGCCGCGCCCCGCGCTGGAGCGGTTCGACTTCCGCAAGCGCCGGGCCGAGCAGCTGGTGGACGGCCTGGACTCGTTCGCGGTGAGCGGCGACGGCACGCGGCTCGCCGTGCTGGACGAGGGCGAGCTGCGGATCGTGCCCGCCGACCACAAGGCCTCCGGCGAGGACGACGAGGTCGAGGTCGACCTCGACCGGCTGCGGGTGACCGTCGACCCGGCCGCCGAGTGGCGGCAGATGTTCGACGAGAACGGCCGCCTGATGCGCGACAACTTCTGGCGCCCGGACCTCGACGGCGTGGACTGGGCCGGCGTGCTGGCCCGCTACCGGCCCCTGGTGGAGCGGATCGGCTCGCACGACGACCTGGTCGACCTGCTCTGGGAGGTGCACGGCGAGCTGGGCACCTCGCACGCCTACGTGCTGCCGCACGGCCTGCACACCGAGGCGGCCCGCCGGCAGGGCCTGCTCGGCGCCGACCTGGTCAAGGACGGCGAGGTCTGGCGGATCGCCCGGATCCTGCCCGGCGAGTCCTCCGACCCCCGGGCCCGCTCGCCGCTGGCCGCGCCGGGCGCCGCGATCCGCCCCGGCGACGCCGTGCTGGCGGTCAACGGCCGCCCGGTCGACCCGGTGACCGGCCCGGCGCCGCTGCTGGCGGGCACCGCCGGGCAGCCGGTCGAGCTGACCGTGGCCGGCAAGGACGGCACCGACCGGCGGCACCCGGTGGTGGTCCCGCTCGCCGACGACGAGGCGCTGCGCTACCACGACTGGGTGACCGGCCGGCGGGCCGCCGTCCGGGAGCTGTCCGGCGGGCGGCTCGGCTACCTGCACGTCCCCGACATGCAGACCACCGGCTGGGCGCAGATCCACCGCGACCTGCGTTCGGAGATGGCCCGGGAGGGCGTGGTCGTCGACATCCGGGGCAACCGGGGCGGGCACACCTCGCAGCTGGTGATCGAGAAGCTGGCCCGGCGGATCGTCGGCTGGGGCGTGGCCAGGGACGTCGCCAACCCGGCGCCGTACCCGGAGGACGCGCCGCGCGGGCCGGTCGTCGCCCTGGCCGACGAGTACTCCGGCTCGGACGGCGACATCGTCAACGCGGTGATCCAGATGCTGGGCATCGGCCCGGTGGTCGGCACCCGCACCTGGGGCGGGGTGATCGGCATCGACAGCCGGTACTCGCTGGTGGACGGCACCCTGGTGACCCAGCCCAAGTACGCGTTCTGGTCCGAGCGGCACGGCTGGGGCGTGGAGAACCACGGGGTCGACCCGGACGTCGAGGTGCCGGTGCCTCCGCACGCGTGGGCGGCGGGGGAGGACCCGCAGCTCGTCGAGGGCGTCCGGATCGCGCTGGAGGCGCTGGAGCGGACCCCGGCGAAGACGCCCCCGCCGCTGCCCTGGGCGTAGCACCGGGACGGGCTGGAAGCGGGAGGCGGGGCGGGAGGCGGGCGCGTCCGGCCTCCCGCCCCTGGTCCGGGCGGGGGCGGGTACGATGCGGGGCTGTTCTCGATCAAGGTCGGCCCCGGGCCGACCGGCCGCTCACGGGGGAGCACATGGCACAGGGGTACCCGCAGCCGCAGGCACCGGCCCAGTACGGGCCACCGCAGTACGGAGCGCCGCAGTACGGGCCACCGCAGTACGGAGCGCCGCAGTACGGGCCGCCGCACCAGGGCGCGCCGCAGTACGGGCCGCCGCAGTACGGTGCGGCCCCCTACCCGCCGCAGGCGCAGCCGTCGCCTCCCCGGGTGCCGCGCCCCCCGGAGGCGGGCAGCTTCCGGCGGTTCCTCGCGGCCACCGCCGACGCCCTGGCCGCCGTCGCCGCCGGGTTCGCCGCCGCCAAGTCGGCGAGCGGTCCCGACGGCTCGGCCGGCACCTACTTCGGCACGCTGGCGGCCGTCTTCCTCGCCGCCTCCTTCACCAACCAGGTGCTGTTCACCCGCCTCACCGGCTTCAGCCTCGGCAAGGGCCTGCTGGCCCTCCGGTCGGTCCGCCGGGCGGACGGCGGCCGTCCGGGCACCTGGCGGCTGACCAAGCGCTGGCTGCTCGGCTTCGTGATCGTCGTGGTCGGCCTGCTCACCGAGGAGCCGGAGTCCGAGGGCACCGCCGTCGGGGTCCGGGTGGTCCGCCGCAAGCACCTGCGCGAGTACCGGCAGGCCGGGGTGCGGCTCGGCTAGCATGCCGCCGTACGCCCGGACCGGCACCGGGCCCGATCCCGGGTCCGACGCCGAGCCGGGTGCCGTGCCCGACCCCGTCCGACCCCGTCCGACCCCGTCCGATCCGACCGACAATCCGCGAGGAGAACCCGATGGCCGGCGAGCCGCAGCCCGACTGCCTGTTCTGCAAGATCGTGGCCGGCGAGATCCCGGCCACCGTGGTGCGCAAGACCGACCGGGTCCTCGCCTTCCGGGACATCGCCCCGAAGGCCCCGGTGCACGTCCTGGTCATCCCGCACGCCCACTACCCGAACGCCGCCGCGCTGGCCGACGCCGAGCCGGAGATCGCCGGCGAGCTGCTCGCCGAGGCGGGCCGGGTCGCCGCGGACGAGGGCATCGCGGACTACCGGCTGATCTTCAACACCGGCGCCGGCGCCGGGCAGACCGTCTTCCACGCCCACGTGCACGTGCTCGGCGGCATGTCGATGACCGAGCGCATGGTCTAGCCGCGTGTCGCAGCGCGAACTCGTCGTCCTCGGCACCGCGAGCCAGGTCCCGACCCGGCACCGGAACCACAACGGCTACCTGCTGCGCTGGGACGGCGAGGGCCTGCTCTTCGACCCGGGGGAGGGCACCCAGCGGCAGATGCTGCACGCCGGGGTCTCCGCCACCCAGCTCACCCGGATCGCCGTCACGCACTTCCACGGCGACCACAGCCTGGGCCTGGCCGGGGTGATCCAGCGGATCAACCTGGACCGCGTGCCGCACCCGGTCGACGTCTACTTCCCGGCCTCCGGCGAGGTCTACTTCGAGCGGCTGCGGCACGCCACCGCCTTCCACGAGACGGCCGTGCTGCGCCCCCGCCCGATCGAGGACTCCGGCCCGCTGCCCGCGCCCGGCGCCCGGTTCGCGCTGGACGCCGTCCGGCTCTCCCACCCCGTCGAGTCCTTCGGCTACCGGCTGAGCGAGCCGGACGGCCGCCGGCTGGTGCCCGGCCTCCTGGCCGACCTGGGGATCTCCGGCCCGGACGTCGGCCGGCTCCAGCACCAGGGCGCGATCGAGGCGGACGGCCGCCGGGTCACCCTGGAGGAGGTCAGCGAGCCCCGGCCGGGCCAGCGGTTCGCCTTCGTGATGGACACCCGGCTCTGCGAGGGCGTGCACGAGCTGGCGGAGGGCGCGGACCTGCTGGTCATCGAGGCCACCTTCACCGACGCCGACGGGCGGCTGGCCGAGGAGCACGGCCACCTCACCGCCGGCCAGGCGGGCAAGGTCGCCGCCGAGGCCGGCGCGCGGACCCTGGTGCTGACCCACTTCTCCCAGCGCTACCCGGACCTCGGGCAGCACCTCGCCGACGCCCGCAAGCACTTCGACGGCCCGATCGTGCTTGCCGAGGACCTGGCGCGGGTACCAGTACCGCCCCGGCACCGCGCGTGAAGGGCCGCGCGGACCGGCAGCGCCGTCACGGCGCCCGCGGCGACGCGGGCGGCCCGTGGACGGTGCGGAAAACCGCTCGCGCCGCCTCCCGATCTGCCGGAGCATCGTCGGGTGCGGCCCCGCCGCCCGCCGCGGCGATCACGTGCGCGGCGTACCCTGGTGCCCCGGAGAGACCGAGCGGCACCGACGAGACACGGATGGGATGAGGCAGGCCCCAGCGCCGACCTATGAGTGACACATCGCAGACCCGTACCAACGGACAGTCGCGCCCCGAACCGGCGGACGACGGCGGCTCCACCAGCGCCCGGATCGTCATCCCCGAGAAGCACCCGATGGTCACCCTGCTCGGCACCGCGGACTCCTTGCTGCGCGTGATCGAGCGGGGCTTCCCCGCCGCCGACATCCACGTCCGCGGCAACGAGGTCACCGCCACCGGGGAGCGGGCCGAGGTCGCGCTCGTCCAGCGGCTCTTCACCGAGATGATGCTGGTGCTGCGCACCGGCCAACCCCTGACGGAGGACGCCGTGGAGCGCTCCATCGCCATGATCCGGAGTGCCGAGGACGACCCGGACAGCCCGGCACCGTCGCAGGTGTTCACCGCGAACATCCTGTCCAACCGGGGCCGGACCATCCGCCCCAAGACCCTCAACCAGCAGCGCTACGTCGACGCGATCGACAAGCACACCATCGTCTTCGGGCTCGGCCCGGCCGGCACTGGCAAGACCTACCTCGCGATGGCCAAGGCCGTCCAGGCCCTCCAGGCCAAGGAGGTCAACCGGATCATCCTGACCCGTCCGGCCGTCGAGGCGGGGGAGCGGCTGGGCTTCCTGCCCGGCACCCTCTACGAGAAGATCGACCCGTACCTGCGCCCGCTGTACGACGCGCTGCACGACATGATGGACCCGGACTCGATCCCGCGCCTGATGGCCGCCGGGACCATCGAGGTCGCCCCGCTGGCCTACATGCGCGGCCGCACCCTCAACGACGCCTTCATCATCCTGGACGAGGCCCAGAACACCTCGCCCGAGCAGATGAAGATGTTCCTCACCCGCCTCGGGTTCAACTCCCGGGTGGTCGTCACCGGCGACACCAGCCAGATCGACCTCCCGGGCGGCACCCGCAGCGGCCTCAAGGTCGTCCAGGAGATCCTGGTCGACGTGCCCGACATCCACTTCTCCGTCCTCACCAGCACCGACGTGGTCCGCCACAAGCTGGTCGGCCGGATCGTGGACGCGTACGAGCGCTGGGACGCCCGGCAGGAGTCCGAGGAGCGCCCGCTCCCGGCCCAGCCGGCCCAGCCGGCCCAGCGGCGCGGCTCGCGCGCACCCCGACAGTCCCATCGCACCGAAAGCTGAGTAACCAGCCCGTCATGTCGATCGACATCGCCAACGAGTCCGGTTGGGACGCTGACGAGGAAGCCATCCTCGACGTCGCCCGCTACGCACTGGACAAGATGCGGATCCACCCGCAGTCCGAACTGTCCGTGATCCTGGTGGACGGTGCGGCGATGGAGGAGCTGCACATCCAGTGGATGGACCTCCCGGGCCCGACCGACGTGATGTCGTTCCCGATGGACGAGCTGCGACCGGGCAAGGAGGGCGAGGAGCTGCCGCAGGGCCTGCTCGGCGACATCGTCCTCTGCCCCGAGGTCGCCGAGCAGCAGGGCAAGGCGGCCCCGTCCAAGCACTCGATGGACGAGGAGCTGCAGCTGCTCACCGTCCACGGCGTGCTGCACGTGCTCGGGTACGACCACGAGGAGCCGGACGAGGAGGAGGAGATGTTCGGCCTCCAGAAGGCGATCCTCGACGGCTGGCGGGCCGGGCGCGGCCTCGGCGGCATCTCGCCGGCCCCCACCACCCACTGAGCGCGGAGCCCGAACCCCTGTGAGTGGTGAGAGTACGAGTTTCATCCTCGGCGCCGTGCTGCTGGTCGTCCTCGGCTGGCTGGCGGCGTGCGCCGAGGCGGGCATCTCCCGGGTCTCCCGGTTCCGCGCGGAGGAGGCCGTCCGGTCCGGCCGGAAGGGTTCGGCCCGGCTGCTGGCCCTGGCCTCGGACCCGATCCGCTACCTCAACCTGGCCACCCTGATCCGGGTGGCCAGCGAGATGGCGGCGGCCGTCCTGGTCACCGTGGTCTGCGTCCGCAGCCTGGACTCGACCTGGCAGGCCGTGCTGCTGGCGTTCGGCGTGATGGTGCTGGTGTCGTTCGTGGCGGTCGGCGTCTCGCCGCGCACGATCGGGCGCCAGCACCCGCTCTCCACCGCGACCGCCGCCTCCTTCGTGCTGCTGCCGCTGGCCCGGATCCTCGGCCCGATCCCGCGGCTGCTGATCCTGCTCGGCAACGCCCTCACCCCCGGCAAGGGGTACAAGGAGGGCCCGTTCGCCTCCGAGGCGGAGCTGCGGGCGCTGGTCGACCTCGCCGAGAAGAACGACGTCATCGAGGACGAGGAGCGCCGGATGGTGCACTCGGTCTTCGAGCTGGGCGACACCATCGTCCGCGAGGTGATGGTGCCGCGGACCGACCTGGTGATGATCGAGCGGCACAAGACCGTCCGGCAGGCGCTCACCCTGGCGCTGCGCTCGGGCTTCTCGCGGATCCCGGTGGTCGGCGACAACGAGGACGACGTGGTCGGCATCGTCTACCTCAAGGACCTCGTGCGGCGCACCCACATCAACCGGGACTCCGAGTCCGACGAGGTCGGCGCGGTGCTGCGGCCGGCGGTGTTCGTGCCGGACTCCAAGCCGGCCGCCGACCTGCTGCGCGAGATGCAGCAGATGCGCTCGCACGTGGCGATCGTGATCGACGAGTACGGCGGGACCGCCGGCCTGGTCACCATCGAGGACATCCTGGAGGAGATCGTCGGCGAGATCACCGACGAGTACGACCGGGAGATCGCCCCGGTCGAGGACCTCGGGGACGGCACCTACCGGATCACCGCCCGGCTGCTGGTCGAGGACCTGGGCGAGCTGTTCGGGATCGAGCTGGAGGACGAGGACGTCGAGACCGTGGGCGGGCTGCTCGCCAAGCACCTCGGCCGGGTGCCGATCCCCGGTTCGTCCTGCGAGATCCCGCTGCCGGAGGAGGTCCCGGGCGGGCTGACCGCGATCCGGCTGACCGCGGAGAGCTCGGCCGGCCGGCGCAACCGGATCGGCTCGGTGGTGGCCGCCCCGGTCCTGGCGGAGGCCGGTGCGGCCCGGGCGGCCGGCGAGTAGCGCTCCCGTCCTTCCGGAGCGACGATGGAGAGCATGACTCACCAACTTCGCGCGGAGTACGGCCCGCAGGGGACGGCGGGCGGGGTCAAGGTCTGGCACGTGGTGCGGGACGGTGATCCGGCCACCGCCCTGTGCGGCCGCACCATCCCCGCCGACGCCGAGACGCGGCCGGAGCAGGAGTGGGGGACCGGGCTCCGGTGCTGCCAGCAGTGCGGCTCGCTGTACATGCACGAGGTGCCGCACATGCAGGGAAGCCACCCCTACGGCTAGGCGGAGGTCGCCATGAAGCTGCAAGACGAACTGCCCGTCGACCACAAGCTGCTGCTGGTCTGGCGGATCGGTGCGGGGCTCGGCGGGATCTTCCTGATCGTGTTCGGCTGCCTCGGGCTGGCCGACCACCCGGGCTTCCTGTCCACCAGCGGCAGCGACATCGCGGGGATGTCGACCAACGGGGCGCTGAGCATCCTGTCCATCGTGATGGGCGCGGTCCTGGTGGCCGGCGCGGTCATCGGCGGGAACTTCGCCTCCAACCTCAACATGGTGGTCGGCGTGCTGTTCGTGCTCTCCGGCTTCTACGGGCTGACGGTGCTGGGGCGGCCGGACGCCAACATCCTGAACTTCCGGATGTCCAACGTGCTGTTCGCCTTCGTCTTCGGCCTGGTGATCACCACGTTCGGCATGTACGGCCGGGTCAGCAGCCACCTGCCGCACGACAACCCGTACTGGCGCAAGCGGGCCGAGGACGAGGAGCCGCTGCCGTCCGGTCCGAAGACCTTCGTGAAGGTCATGCGGCCGGGCCCGCCGAACCCGATCGGGCACTGATCCGGGGCCGCCGGGCGGCGCCTATGCTCCTGGGCATGAGTGACATCGTCGAGCTCGACCCCGAAGACAAGAAGATCATCACCCTGGCCCGCTCCGCCCGCGCCCGCAACGGCGTCCCGGAGGGGGCCGCGGTGCGTGACGAGACCGGCCGGACGTACGTGGCCGGGACGGTCGCGCTGGAGTCGCTGCAGCTCAGCGCGGTGCAGACGGCGGTGGCGATGGCGGTGGCCAGCGGCGCGAGGTCGCTGGAGGCCGCGGCACTGGTGAGCGAGGCGGAGGAGCCCTCCGCGGCCGACCTGGCGGCGGTCCGGGACCTCGGCGGCGCCGGGACCCCGCTGCTGCTGGCCGGGCCGGACGGGGCGCTGCGGGCCTCCGTCGGGGCGCGCTGAGCGGTCCCGCGGGGAACGGGTCTCCGAGGCGGTCCGCGGAGGCCGCCCGTGGTGCGCGGGCAGGGCGCCCGGGGCGGGTACCCCGGGCGCCCTGTCGTACCGGTTCGGCGGATAATCTCACCGGGGAGTTGCTGCGGTGAGGGGGCTGGGCGATGGGGCCGTTCGCGTTCTTCGCGGGACTGCTGCTGGGCGTGATGGGGATGGGCAAATGGCAGGAGACCGGCTCGCCGTTCTGGCTCTGGGGCTCGGTCTCGTTCCTGGTGATCGTGCTGGTCTGGGGCCTCGCCTCGGTCCTCGGCGGCGGGAAGAAGTGACCCCTCCGGGCGGCCCGGTCCGTCGCGGTCCCCGTGATCAGGGAGAATGGGGCGCATGAGTGCCCCTTCCTCCTCGTACCGCTCCGGCTTCGCGTGCTTCGTCGGCCGGCCCAACGCGGGCAAGTCGACCCTGACCAACGCCCTGGTGGGGACGAAGGTCGCGATCACCTCCGACCGTCCGCAGACCACCCGGCACACCGTGCGCGGCATCGTGCACCGCCCGGACGCCCAGCTCGTCCTGGTCGACACCCCCGGCCTGCACAAGCCGCGCACCCTGCTCGGCGAGCGGCTCAACGACCTCGTCCGCTCCACCTGGGCCGAGGTCGACGTGATCGGCTTCTGCCTCCCCGCCGACCAGAAGCTCGGCCCCGGCGACAAGTTCATCGCCAAGGAACTCGCCGAGATCAAGAAGACCCCCAAGGTGGCCATCGTCACCAAGACCGACCTGGTCGACTCCAAGCGGCTCGCCGAGCAGCTGATCGCCGTCCACCAGCTCGGCATCGAGCTGGGCTTCGAGTGGGCCGAGATCATCCCGGTGTCCGCCGTGGGCGACAAGCAGGTCGACCTCGTCGCCGAACTGATCACCAAGCTGCTCCCCGAGGGCATGCCGCTCTACCCGGACGGCGACCTCACCGACGAGCCCGAGCAGATCATGGTCGCCGAGCTGATCCGCGAGGCCGCCCTGGAGGGCGTCCGGGACGAGCTCCCGCACTCGCTGGCGGTCGTGGTCGAGGAGATGCTGCCGCGCGAGGGCCGGCCCGCGGACCGGCCGCTGCTGGACATCCACGCCAACGTCTACATCGAGCGGCAGAGCCAGAAGGCCATCGTGATCGGGGCCAAGGGCGCCCGGCTCAAGCACGTCGGCACCACCGCCCGCAAGCACATCGAGGCGCTGCTCGGCACGCCGGTCTTCCTGGACCTGCACGTCAAGGTCGCCAAGGACTGGCAGCGGGACCCGAAGCAGCTCCGTAAGCTGGGCTTCTGATCAGTCCGGACGACCGGGGCCGGACCGGGTGACAGGGGGCCGGGATGAAGCTGCACACCCACGAGTGGGGTACCGGCGACCGGCTCGCACTGCTGGTCCACGGGATCATGTCCGACCACCGCACCTGGCGGACGGTCGGGCCGGCGCTGGCCGGGCGCGGCTACCGGGTGATCGCCGTGGACCTGCGGGGCCACGGCGCCAGCCCGCGCGGGGAGGGCGCCACCCCGGCCGACCGGTACGGCCCCGAGCGGCTGGCCGAGGACCTGGTGGACACCCTGCCGGCCGGTGCGGACCTCGCCGTCGGCCACTCGCTCGGCGGCCTGGCCCTGCTGCGGGCGGTCGACCGGCTCCGGCCCGCCCGGGCGGTCTACTCCGACCCGGCCTGGTGCTTCGCCCAGCCCGACCTGTTCGACCCGGTGGTCTTCACCCACTTCCGGCAGGCCACCCGGGAGCAGATCGCCGTGCTCTCCCCGCGCTGGGCCGCGGCGGACGTGGACGTCGAGGTGGCCACCCTGGCTCTCTGGGACCCGGACAGCGCGCTCGGCCTCGCCGACTACTACGCGACGGCCGCCCTGCCCGGGACCCCCGCGGTGCCCTCGCTCGTCCAGCTGCCCGACCGGAGCTTCCTGACCGGGCCCGAGGACGCCGAGCGGCTGCGCGGCGCCGGGTACGAGCTCAGGACGGTGGCCGGCGCCGGGCACACCATCCACCGGGACGACCTCGCGGGCTTCCTGGCCTCGCTCGACGGCTGGCTCTGAGCCTCCGCCGCCGGCACCGGGGGCGGGCGCCAGGCGTCGGCCGTCGCGCCGGACGGGGCCTACGCGCCCTCGCGCAGCACCAGGGAGACCAGCTCGCGCTGCGACTCGGTGAGCTTCGGGTCGGCGCAGTGCACCGTCCGCCCGTCGACGGTGATCTCGTAGTGGAAGCCGTCCGGCACGCCGTACGAGGGGGACCGCAGCCCGCCCGCGACGGCCTCGCGGGCGAGTGCGTGCACATGCGGGGCGTCCGTCCGCTCGGTGGTGTCGAGCTCCGCGTGGCGGACGAGTCCCCCGAAGCCGCCGGTCCGGGTCACCTGGATGCGCATGGTGTCCATGGTGCTACCCGGGGGAGCCGTTTGCCGGGGTTTTCCAGGACCTTGACTTAAGCCCGGCTCAACCGGGGCTGATGCCCACCTTCGCCCAGGCCGCGGTCACCGTGTCGGCCACCTCCGGCTCCGGGTAGCGGGCCCTGGCGGCCGCCACGGTGGCCCGGGCGAAGGCCGTGAAGTCGGCGTCGGCGGGCAGCCGGCGTCCGGTCAGCGCGTCGTACCAGATCCTTCCCGCGCGCTCCCAGGCCCGGCCGTCGAGCGCGGTGGCCAGCAGGTAGAAGGCGTGGTTGGGGATCCCCGAGTTGATGTGCACGCCGCCGTTGTCCTGGGCGGTGTGCACGTAGTCCCGCAGGTGGGCGGGTTGCGGGTCCTTGCCGAGCCGCGGGTCGTCGTAGGCGGTGCCGGGCGCCTTCATCGAGCGCAGCGCGACCCCCTGCACGCCCGGGGCGAGCAGTCCGGCGCCGATCAGCCAGTCCGCGTCGGCGGCGTCCTGCTGCAGCGCGTACTGCTTGACCAGTGAGCCGAACACGTCCGAGACCGACTCGTTGAGCGCGCCGGACTGCCCCCGGTACTCCAGTCCGGCGGTGAACTGCGTGACGCCGTGGGCGAGTTCGTGGCCGATGACGTCGATGCAGGCGGTGAAGTCGCCGAACACCTCGCCGTCGCCGTCGCCGAAGACCATCCGGTGGCCGTCCCAGAAGGCGTTGTCGTAGTCCCGGCCGTAGTGCACGGTGGCGTCGAGGCGCAGGCCCTCGTCGTCGATGGAGTGCCGCCCGTAGACCTCGGAGAACAGCGCGTGGGTGGCGCCGAGCCCGTCGTAGGCGTGGTTGACGGACTGGTCGGCGAGCGGCGGCTCGCCCTCCCGGCGGACGGTCCGGCCGGGCAGGCGCTCGCGGTGCCCGGCGTCCGAGATCACCCGTTCGAGGCGGTCGGCGGCGGGCTGTCGGGGGACGGCGGTGAGCCGCGTGGCGCGGTGCACGGCGTCGAGGGCGAGGGAGCGGGTGGCGGGGGCGTGACCGTCCTCGGAGAGGCGGTCCAGGACGTACGGCGGAACGATCGCACAGAGCGGCGGTTCGGCTGTCATGTGGCCAAGAGTGAGGCATTGATGACGTGTTGTCACCGGCGCGGACGGAACCGTGCGCCGTCTCAAGGGGTGGAATGTCCGCCCGGCTCACTTCGGGGGCGCGCGGGCCTGGGTTACGCTGGGGACCATCATGCGCATCGGGCTGCTTCTTCTTAGCTGCCGCGTCGAGGGCCTGTAGTCCACCAGGGCCGGCTCCCTCGCCGCGGGGACTGTGCTGCGCGCAGAATCGGGCGATCCAATGACGGGTCGCGAGCGGCAGCAGGCCGGCCGAGTCGGGTGACCACCCCACCCCGACCAGCCCCGCATCACAGGAAGCCGAGACTCACCTCCATGTCCGACATGTCCGAGCAGAGCTCCGCCGCGTCCGTACCCGCCGGTCGGGCCTTCGTCGACCGCCCCACCCCGATCACCGCCGCCTCGGTGCGCCAGCAGCCGTCCGGCATGCGGCACGGCCGGTACCTGCCGTTCGGCACCGTCGACCTGGCCGACCGCAGCTGGCCGTCGAAGGTGATCACCAAGGCGCCCCGCTGGCTCTCCACCGACCTGCGGGACGGCAACCAGGCGCTGATCGACCCGATGTCCCCGGCCCGCAAGCGGCAGATGTTCGACCTGCTGGTCCGGATGGGCTACAAGGAGATCGAGGTCGGCTTCCCCTCCTCCGGGGCCACCGACCACGCGTTCGTCCGCTCGCTGATCGAGGAGGGGGCGATCCCCGAGGACGTCACCATCTCGGTGCTGACGCAGGCCCGCGAGGAGCTGATCGAGAAGACCGTCGAGTCCCTGGTCGGGGCCCCGCGCGCGACCGTCCACCTGTACAACGCGACCGCGCCGCTGTTCCGCCGGGTGGTGTTCCGCAACGACCGGGCGGCCACCAAGGCGATCGCCACCGACGGCACCCGGCTGGTGATGGAGTACGCCGAGAAGCTGCTGGGCGAGGAGACCGTCTTCGGCTACCAGTACTCGCCGGAGATCTTCGTCGACACCGAGCTGGACTTCGCGCTGGAGGTCTGCGAGGCGGTCATGGACGTCTGGCAGCCCGGCGAGGGCCGCGAGATCATCCTGAACCTGCCGGCCACCATCGAGCGGGCCACCCCGAACGTCCAGGCCGACCAGTTCGAGTGGATGTCGCGCAACCTGTCGCGGCGCGAATTCGTCTGCCTGTCGGTGCACCCGCACAACGACCGGGGCACCGCCGTCGCCTCCGCCGAGCTGGCCTACATGGCCGGCGCCGACCGGATCGAGGGCTGTCTGTTCGGGCAGGGCGAGCGGACCGGCAACGTCGACCTGGTCACCCTGGGCATGAACCTGTTCTCGCAGGGCATCGACCCCGAGATCGACTTCTCCGACATCGACGAGGTCCGCCGCACCGCCGAGTACTGCAACCAGATGGAGGTGCACCCGCGCCACCCGTACGCCGGCGACCTGGTGTACACCTCCTTCTCCGGCTCGCACCAGGACGCCATCAAGAAGGGCTTCGACGCACTGGAGGCGGACGCCGCGGCGGCCGGCGTGCCGGTCGAGGAGCACACCTGGGGCGTGCCGTACCTGCCGATCGACCCGAAGGACGTCGGCCGCACCTACGAGGCGGTCATCCGGGTCAACAGCCAGTCCGGCAAGGGCGGCGTCGCGTACGTCCTGAAGAACGACCACAAGCTGGACCTGCCGCGCCGGATGCAGATCGAGTTCTCCCGGATCATCCAGGCCAAGACCGACGCCGAGGGCGGCGAGGTCACCCCGGCCGCGATCTGGGCGGTCTTCGAGGACGAGTACCTGCCGACCACGGCCAACCCGTGGGGCCGGATCTCGCTGAGCGGTTCGCGCAGCCTGACCACCGAGGACGGCCGGGACGCGCTGACCGCCGAGGCCGTGGTGGACGGCGTACCGGTCGTCCTGACCGGTACCGGCAACGGCCCGGTCTCCGCGTTCGCGGACGCGCTGGGCCGGATCGGCGTGGACGTCCGGGTGCTGGACTACGCCGAGCACGCGCTGAGCGAGGGCGGCGACGCCCAGGCCGCCGCGTACGTCGAGTGCGCGGTGGACGGCCGGGTGCTGTGGGGCGTGGGCATCGACGGCAACACCGTGCTGGCCTCGCTGAAGGCGATGACCAGCGCCGTCAACCGGGCGCGGCGGGGGTAGTTCGTACGAGTGGTAGTGGCCGGGCCGTCCCGCGGGGCGGCCCGGCGGTGTTCCCGGAGGCCGGGGCGGGGCGGCGGGCGCCGCGGGCGGGGGAGCTGTGGCCTGCGCCACATTTTTTCGGTGATCGGGCCGTTCGAGGTACTGACACGTGTCGGCAACCGTGGCAACATCGTCCCACCGGTAAGCCGGGTCGGTGGGACGGCCCGGTGGCCGGTCGCGTGACCTGCCCATTGTTGTGCAGGCCGTCTGCCATGTCTGGGGAGTGGCGCCGTGACAGGGATGTGGGGTGTTCGCCCGAGGTGGCGGACTGACGTTCTCGGTGACTTCTTCTGCCCGGGCTGCGGCGGGGACCGCAACTACCGCCGGCAGCACGGCCGGCGGTGGCTGCGGTTGCTGGGAACCCCGGTGCTCCCGCTCGGTCCGGTGGTCGGCAGCGTTCAATGCACCAGCTGCCACGGCCGGTTCGGGGTCGAGAGCCTGGAACAGCCCACCTGCGTACGTCTGGGCGGGATGCTGCGGGACGCGCAGTACACCATTGCGCTCGCCATGCTGGCGGCCGGCGGGACCGCGCACCGGGCGGCCCGTGAGGCGGCCTGCGCGGCCGTCCGGGACGCCGGCTTCGAGGACTGCGGCGAGGCCCAGGTGCTGGCCGCCCTCGCGGCGCTCTCCGGCCTCGGCGGCGAACTCTACGACGCCCACGAAGTGGGGGCGCCTCCCGGCCAGGGGCTGGGGGAGTCGGGCGGGCTGGCCGTGGAGCTGCACGCGGCACTCGAACCGCTCGCCCCGCACCTGGCCCAGCACGGCCGCGAGCGGCTGCTGCTCCAGGGAGCGGCGATCGCCCTGTCCGACGGCCGGTACCGGCCGCAGGAGCGGGACGCGCTGGCCGCCGTCGGGCGCTGTCTGGACCTGCCGCAGGCGCGGGTCGGGGCGCTGCTGGAGGCGGCGACCCGCACCTCGCACTAGACCCCTCCCTCCCTTTCCCGCCGCCTTTCCCGTCCCCGTTCCGGACCCCCGTTCCGGCGCCGAGGGCGGTCGGCGCCTCCGGGCCCGGTCCGCCCCTCCCCGCACCCCTCCTCCTGCCCTCTCCCCGTGTCCTCCCTCCGTCTCCTCCCTCCGTGCTTCCCGTCGGCGCCTCCTGCTCGGCGCCCCCGCCGGCCGCGGGCAAGACCCCCGGCCGGCCCAGGACCCCCACAAACCGGGCCCTACCCCCCTCCGGGGCCCGTCGTGACCCGCACCGATCGGGCGTCCCCCACGGCCCCGGTGCGGGCTCACGGCTGCCCCCGCGGGTGGGGGAGAATGGTGGGATGTCCACACTGTTCGACGGCTGCGGCGAGGCGGTGGCATGAGCCTGTTCCGGGACGACGGCGTGGTGCTCCGGGCGCAGAAGCTCGGCGAGGCCGACCGGATCATCACCCTGCTCACCCGCCACCACGGCAAGGTGCGCGCCGTGGCGCGCGGGGTGCGCAAGACCAAGTCCAAGTTCGGTGCGCGCCTGGAGCCCTTCTCGCACGTGGACGTGCAGTTCTTCAGCCGCGGGAGCGACCTGATCGGCCGCGGGCTGCCGCTCTGCACCCAGGTCGAGACGATCGCCCCGTACGGCGGCTCGATCGTCACCGACTACGGCCGCTACACCGCCGGCACGGCGATGCTGGAGACCGCGGAGCGGTTCGCCGAGAACGAGGGCCAGCCGGCCGTCCAGCAGTACCTGCTCCTGGTCGGCGGACTGCGCACGCTCGCCGCCGGAGTACACGAGTCGCACCTGGTGCTGGACGCCTTCCTGCTGCGTTCGCTGGCGGTCAACGGGTACGGCGCGACCTTCGACGACTGCGCGAAGTGCGGGCTGGAGGGGCCCAACCGGTTCTTCTCGCTCCAGGCCGGCGGGGTGCTCTGCCCGGACTGCCGAGTGCCCGGATGTGCCGTACCCTCCCCTGAGACACTGGTACTGCTCGGAGCGCTGCTGTCAGGGGACTGGCGGACGGCCGACGCCTGCGAGCCGAGGTACTGGCGGGAGGGCAGCGGCCTGGTCGCGGCCTATCTGCAGTGGCACCTGGAGCGGGGCATCCGCTCGATGAGATACGTGGAGAAGTGAGCACATGGCAGCGCGACGGCTCTTCGGCGGCGGCAAGCAGAGGGAGTACCTCCCCCCGACCCCGCACCCCAGCGGCGCCCGGCCCCCGAAGATCCCCGGCGAGCTGGTCCCCGACCACGTCGCGATCGTCATGGACGGCAACGGCCGCTGGGCCAAGGAGCGCGGGCTGCCGCGCACCGAGGGCCACAAGGTCGGCGAGGCCGTCGTGCTGGACGTCCTCAAGGGCGCCATCGAGCTCGGCGTGAAGAACATCTCGCTGTACGCGTTCTCCACCGAGAACTGGAAGCGCTCCCCCGACGAGGTGAAGTTCCTGATGAACTTCAACCGGGACGTCATCCACCGCCGCCGGGACGAGATGGACGCGATGGGCGTGCGGGTCCGCTGGGCCGGCCGGATGCCGAAGCTGTGGAAGAGCGTCGTCCAGGAGCTCAAGGTCGCCGAGGAGCAGACCAAGGACAACGACGCCGTCACGCTGTACATGTGCGTCAACTACGGCGGCCGGGCCGAGATCGCGGACGCCGCGGCGGCCCTCGCGGCCGACGTCGCGGCCGGGCGGCTGGACCCGAAGAAGGTCAACGAGAAGACCCTCGCCAAGTACCTCTACCACCCGGACATGCCGGACGTGGACCTCTTCCTGCGCCCCAGCGGCGAGCAGCGGACGTCGAACTTCCTGCTCTGGCAGTCGGCGTACGCCGAGTTCGTGTTCCAGGACGTGCTCTGGCCGGACTTCGACCGCCGCGACCTCTGGCGGGCCTGCGAGCAGTACGCGATGCGCGACCGCCGGTTCGGCGGGGCGGTGCCGAACGCGGTGGAGGCCGGACCCGAGCTGCCGGCGCAGCGCTGAGCCGAGGGGCACCGGGCCCGGTGCCCCCGGCCGACGCCGAAGGGCCCGTGGGAGTCGTCCCACGGGCCCTTCGGCGTCGGCCGGTTCAGGCCTTCTTGGCGCACTCCGCGCAGGTGCCGAAGATCTCCAGGGTGTGCGCGATGTCGCTGAACCCGTGCTCGGCGGCGACCGAGTTGGCCCAGCGCTCCACCGCCGGGCCCTCGACCTCGACCGTGGCGCCGCACTGCCGGCACACCAGGTGGTGGTGGTGCCCGCTGCTGCAGCGGCGGTACACGGCCTCGCCGTCGGCGGTGCGCAGGACGTCGACCTCGCCGGCGTCGGCGAGCGACTGCAGGGTCCGGTAGACGGTGGTCAGGCCGACCGAGTCCCCCCGGTGCTTGAGCATGTCGTGGAGCTCCTGCGCGCTGCGGAAGTCCTCGATCTCGTCCAGGGCCGCCGAGACGGCGGCGCGCTGCCGGGTCGAGCGGGCACGCGGCGACGGGCCTGCGGTGGTCACCGTGGGTCCTCCTGGGGTGGTGGGCGTCTCGCACCTCATTGTGCCAGCCCCGCACTCGGCGTCGGAGCGGTCGCGTCGGACCGGTCCGGGCCGGGCAGTTGGACGTCGCAGACCTGCGGTCCCGCGTCCGGGGTGTCACGGTGCCTGCGCCGGGCCAGCGGTGCGGCGACCGCGCTGAACACCGCGAACACCGCGATGGCGAGCAGCACGATGGCCGGGCCGGAGGGCACGTCCAGGTGGTAGGAGCCGGTGACGCCGGCCAGTGAGACGAGCACGCCGACCGCGATCGAGCCGGCCTGGGTGGCGGCGAACGACCGGGTGAGCTGCTGGGCCGCGACCACCGGGACCACCATCAGCGCGCTGACCAGCAGCAGGCCGACCACCCGCATGGCGACGGTGACGGTGACCGCGGCCATCACGGCGAGCAGCAGGTTGAGGAACCGCACCGGCACGCCGGTGACCCTGGCGAAGTCCTCGTCCTGGCAGATCGCGAAGAGCTGGCGGCGCAGGCCGAGGGTGACGGCGATGACGACGGCGCCGAGCGCGCCGATGGTGGCCAGGTCGGCGGGGGAGACGGTCAGGATGGAGCCCCACAGGTAGCTCTCCAGCGAGCCGGCCCCGGCCTGGGCGGACTTGGAGACCAGCAGCTTGCCGCAGGCCATGCCGCCGTAGAAGAGCATCGCGAGCGCGATGTCACCGCGCTGGTTGCCGCGCGAGCGGACGAGTTCCATGGTGACGGCGCCGAGCACGCAGACCAGGACGGCCATCCAGACCGGGCTGGTGTTGAAGATGAAGCCGAGGCCGACGCCGGTCATCGCGACGTGTCCCATGCCGTCGCCCAGCAGCGCCTGGCGCCGCTGGACCAGGTAGATGCCGACGGCGGGTGCGGTGACGCCGACCAGGACGGCGGCGAGCAGCGCCCGCTGCATGAAGTCGTAACTGAGCATCTCGGTCATGCCAGCAGTCCCCGGGTGTGGTGAAGATCGGCGTGCGGGTGGACGTGGTCGTGCCCGGGCAGGGCGTGCAGACCGGTGTTGGGGACGGGCGGGCCGTCGTGTGCGACGCAGCCGTCGCGGAGCACCACCGCGCGGTCGATCAGCGGCTCCAGCGGGCCGAGTTCGTGCAGCACCAGCAGGACGGCGGTGCCCCGGGCGACCTCGGTGCGCAGGGTGTCGGCGAGCACCTGCTGGCTGGCGGCGTCCACCCCGGCCATCGGCTCGTCCATGATCAGCAGGTCCGGGGTGCCGGCCAGGGCGCGGGCGATCAGCACCCGCTGCTGCTGGCCGCCGGAGAGGTCGGCGACGCCGTCGCCGGCCCGGTCCAGCATGCCGACGGCGGCCAGGGCGCGGTCGACGGCGGTGCGGTCCTGGCGGCGGAAGGGCAGCAGCCGGTGCAGCGGCAGCCGCCCGGTGGAGACGACCTCGCGGACGGTGGCCGGCACGCCCGAGGCGGCGGTGGTGCGCTGCGGCACGTACCCGATCCGGTGCCAGGAGCGGAACCGGGCGAGCGGGGTGCCGAACAGCTCCAGCCCGCCGCGCTCCAACGGGACGGCGCCGGTGACGGCCTTGACGGTGGTGGACTTGCCGGAGCCGTTGGCGCCGAGCAGCGCGACGACCTCACCGGGGCGGACGGTGAGGTCGACGCCGCGCAGCACCGGCCGGCCGCCGCGCGAGGCGACGGCGTCGTGCAGGCGGACGGCCGGGGGTGTCGGGGAGGTCATGGCGTGGTGTCGTCCCGTCAGCTGGCGGCGCTGGTGGTCGCGCCGAGGGCGGCCTGGAGGTTGGTGAGGTTCTGCTTCATGACCGTGAGGTAGCTGTCCTTGGCCGGGTCCTTGACGCCCTCCAGCGGGTCCAGGACCGCGGTCTTGAGGCCGAGGTCCTTGGCGACGGTGTCGGCGAGCTTGGGGCTGACCAGGGTCTCGAAGAAGATCGTGGTGACGCCGTTCTCCTTGGCGGCCTTCTGCACGTCGGCGAGGCGGGCCGGGGTGGGCTCGGACTCCGGGTCGACGCCGTTGATGGCGACCTGGGTGAGGCCGTAGTGCTCGGCGAGGTAGCCGAAGGCGGCGTGGCTGGTGACGAACGTGCGGGTCCGGGCGTCCTTCAGGCCGTCCCGGAACTCCTGGTCCAGGGTGGTGAGCCTGCCGACCAGCTCGTCGGTGTTCTTCGCGTAGTCGGCGGCGTGCGCCGGGTCGGCCTTGGCCAGTTCGGCGCCGACGCTCTTGGCGACCGCCGCGTAGCGGGTCGGGTCGAGCCAGATGTGCGGGTCGCCCGCGGCCTCGTCGTGGTCGTGGCCGTCGCCCTCGGAGTGGCCCTCCGCCAGGTGGTGGTCCTCCAGCGGGCTGGCGGCGGTGGCGTCGACCTTGTGCTTGGCGCCGGAGTCGGCGACCGCCTTGTCGACGGTGGGCTGGAGGCCCTTGAGGTAGACGACCGCGTCGGCCTTCTGGACGCTCGCGACCTGCTTGGCGGTGAGCTCCAGGTCGTGCGGCTCGACGCCGGCGGCGGTGAGGCCGGTCACCTTCACGTGCTCGCCGCCGATCTGGGCGGCGAGGAACTCCATCGGGTAGAAGGACGCGACGACGTTCAGCTTGCCGTCCGCGCCCTGGGCGCCGCCGCTGCTGCCGCAGGCCGTCAGGGTGAGGGCGGCGGTGAGGGCGGCGGCGGTCAGGGCTATGGCACTGCGAGTACGTCGTCGGATCATCATGACAACCATTCTCAGATTAGATGGAAATGATTGTCAAATCACTCGGACGGGTGAACGGGCGGTGACGATGGGTGGGCAGGTACCGGCGATACCGATTTGAACCCTGTACCCATATGGCCGGTAACCTGAGGTATTCGGGTACGCGCAACCAGCCGTGCCCTGACCGTGCCGTCCGTACTGAAGAGAGCACTGTGGCAGCCGACAAGATCGAGACGATCGTCAGCCTTAGCAAGCGCCGTGGCTTCGTCTACCCCTGCAGCGAGATCTACGGCGGCACGCGTGCCGCCTGGGACTACGGGCCGCTGGGCGTCGAACTCAAGGAGAACATCAAGCGCCAGTGGTGGCGCGCGATGGTCCAGGCCCGTGAGGACGTCGTCGGACTCGACTCGTCGGTGATCCTGGCCCGCGAGGTCTGGGAGGCCTCCGGCCACGTCGCCACCTTCAACGACCCGCTGACCGAGTGCCTCTCCTGCCACAAGCGCCACCGGGCCGACCACCTGGAGGAGAAGTACGAGGCCAAGCACGGCTTCCCGCCGCCGAACGGCCTCCAGGACGTCAACTGCCCCGACTGCGGCGTCAAGGGCCAGTTCACCTCGCCCAAGGACTTCTCGGGCATGCTGAAGACCCACCTCGGCGTCACCGAGGAGGCGAGCGGCCTGGCCTACCTGCGCCCGGAGACCGCCCAGGGCATCTTCACCAACTTCAAGGCCGTCCAGACCACCTCGCGCAAGAAGCCGCCGTTCGGCATCGCCCAGGTCGGCAAGAGCTTCCGCAACGAGATCACCCCCGGCAACTTCATCTTCCGGACCCGCGAGTTCGAGCAGATGGAGATGGAGTTCTTCGTCAAGCCGGGCGAGGACGAGCAGTGGCACGAGTACTGGCTCCAGCAGCGCTGGGACTGGTACGTCGGCCTCGGCCTGCGCACCGACAACATGCGCCTGTTCGAGCACCCGAAGGAGAAGCTCTCCCACTACGCCAAGCGCACGGTGGACATCGAGTACCGCTTCAACTTCGGCGGCACCGAGTTCTCCGAGCTGGAGGGCATCGCCAACCGCACCGACTACGACCTGACGGTGCACAGCGAGGCCTCCGGCCAGGACCTCAAGTACTTCGACCAGGAGTCCGGCGAGCGGTACTTCCCGTTCGTCATCGAGCCGGCAGCCGGTCTCAACCGCGCCATGCTGGCCTTCCTGATCGACGCCTACTTCGAGGACGAGGCGCCGAACGCCAAGGGCGTCCTGGAGAAGCGCGTCGGCATGCGGCTCGACCCGCGGCTGGCCCCGGTCAAGGTCGCCGTGCTGCCGCTGTCGCGCAACGCCGACCTCTCGCCGAAGGCCCGCGGCCTGGCCGCCGACCTGCGCACCGCGTGGAACGTCGAGTTCGACGACGCCGGCGCGATCGGCAAGCGCTACCGTCGCCAGGACGAGATCGGCACGCCGTTCTGCGTCACCGTCGACTTCGACACGCTTGAGGACAACGCGGTGACCGTGCGCGAGCGCGACACCATGGCGCAGGAGCGCGTCTCGCTGGACCAGGTGAAGTCGTACCTGGCGGCGCGGCTGATCGGCTGCTGACGTTCTTCGGCTGATCGCTGATCGCTGATCGCTGATCATTGATCGCTGGGCTGCGACGTCCGGTGTCCGGCGTCGGCGGCCCGTCGTCCGTCGTTCGTTGCGGGAGCCCCCGTTCGCCTTCGGGCGGGCGGGGGCTCTTCGCATCGGTACCGCCGGTGACAGGTGGCCGGTGGGCGGTGGGCGGTGGGCGGTGGCGGGGCGAGGTGGTGTCGGCGCCCGGCGGGGCGGGGGTCAGCGGCGGCCCCAGCGGGAGCGGGGCGGAGGAGCCGGGGTGGTGGGCAGACCCGCCGTGCGGAGCGCGGCGAGGGTGGTGCGGTGGCGGGCGGTGTCCGCGAGCAGTGCGGTCAGCAGCTCGTCGTACAGCTGCCGCAGACCGGCCGCCGACAGCGCGGCGGCCAGCCGGACCAGCTCGCCCGGCGGGCGGAGCGCGGCCGCCTCGCCCAGCAGCAGAGCGGGGAGCGGCGCGGCGAGGGCGCCGACGAGGTCCACCAGGTCGGCACTGGACCGGCTCGCGGCCTGGCGGAGCAGCGTCCGGGCGTCGGCGGCGCGGTCCGCCTCGTGGAGACGGGTGGCGAGGGCCGCCAGGTCGGAGGTCGGGGCGGAGCCCCACTCCCAGAGCAGGGTGGCGCCGTCGGCGTGCTGCCCGGCCCGCTCCAGCGCGCCCAGCAGGGCGGGCAGCGCGGTGACCGGGTAGGACCAGAGCGCGTGGAACAGTTCGGTGGCCTCCTCGGCCAGCCCGGCCTGGCGCAGCTCGGCCAGCGTGGCGGCGGCGCGCTCCGGGGCGCCCCGGGCGGCGCTCCGGGCGAGGAGGACGGAGGTGCCGGCCGGGCCGCGGCGGGCCAGCAGGGCGGCCAGCTGGGCGGTGTCGGACGGCGTGAGGTGGTCGGCGGCCCGGGCGAGCAGGGCCTCGGCCTCCTGGGGGGCGGCCTGCCGGTGGCCGGCCTGGTGGTGGCCGGTCTGGTGCTGGGGGGCCTGCTGGTGGCCGGCCTGCTGGTACAGGGCGGTGATGCGCCCGGCGAGGGCGGTGAGTTCACCGGCGGAGCGGCGGCGGGGCGGTTCCCCGGCCGGGGGCGGTGCCGGGGCCGGTGCCGGTGCCGGGGATGGAGCCGGGGGCGGCGGTGGAGGCGTGGCCGTGGCGGTCTCCTCCGCGGCAGCCGCGGGACCCACCGGTCCGGTGGCCTCCGGGGATCCGGCGGCGCGGAGTCGGCCGAACCGGGCCCCGGTCGCGCGCGGCGGCGGGGGAACAGGGGGCGCGGACGGATGAGTCGGAGGCGCCGAAGGGGCGGGCGCCTCCTCGTACGCGCCCCCGCCGAACCTCGCCCCGGTGGGCTGCCGGGGTATCCGTCGACGCGGAGCCGGCTGCCGCAGCCGGTCCTCCAGGACCTTCAGCTGGTCGCTCAGCTCCAGGCAGCGGGCCCCGAGCCCCTCGCGCAGCGTCCGCGCCTGGGAGAGCTGTCGCAGCGACTCCCCGTCCGGCTGCTGCCGTTCCGGCAGTGCCCGAAGGGCTTCGACGAGCCGTCGCTCGCGCTGGGCCGCGTACTGGCGGGCGCGCAGTAACTCGTCCAGCTCGGCGCGGAGCTCCAGCGCGTCCTGCTCCGTGCCGCCGCCCGCGCTCCCGTCGGCTTCCGTACCCGGGCCCGCGTGCGGGTCCGCGCGTGCGTCCGTGCCCGGGTACGCGCGTGGGTGCGCGTCCGCGAGCGCGTCCGGTTTCGCGTCCGGTTTCGCGTCCGGGGAAAGGGGTTGTTCCGTGTGCCGTGTACGCATGATCACCGCAACCTGTCCAACTAGGCCCTGACTGCAGGTCATCCTGGCGTCGGTATACGGCGACCGCGTTACGGCAGTGCGTCCAGAGGTTTGCGAGTGGAGTCCGGGGGCGCGGAGGGCGCGGGAGGCGCAGCCCGGGCGGCGCGCGCGCCGCCCGGTGGCGCCGTCCCGGAGCCGCGCGGCCCCGGTCCGACCGGGCTCACCCGGCCAGCCGCTCCCGGGCCTCCATCAGTGCGAAGCCGAGCAGGTTCTGTCCGCGCCAGTCCGCAGGCCGCTGCGCCCGGACGTCGTCGGCCGCGAGTCCGATGCCCCAGATCCGGTCCACGGGGCTGGCCTCCACCAGGACGCGCCGCCTGGTCCCCAGCAGGTAGGTGCGGAGCGCCTCGTGCTGGCCGAACTTGGCGACGTTGCCGCCCACCACGAGCTCGAACCGCCCGGCCGTCCAGGCCGTCTCGTCGAAGCCCCGGACCTGCCGCCCCAGCTTCTTCGCCTCGGCGGGGCTCGCGGCCCGGAGGATCCGCGCCAGCGTGCCCTCGTCCCCGAACATCCGCGCCTTGCCCGCCATCATCCAGTGCTCGGCGGTCGCGTACTCGACCCCGTCGACGGTGAACGGGTGCTCCGGCCACCACTGGCTCAGGACCCCCGGGCCGACCGACCCCTCCCGCTGTGCCTGGTGTCCCCAGAACATCAGCCACTTGGGCTCGGCGCCGATCGCGACCAGGGCCGTCAGATCGGCGCGGTTGCGGGTGTCGGCGGGGTCGTCGACGAGTTCGTTGCTCATATCGTCATGCTGACACGAAGGGGGGTTCGGCGGCTACGCCTTTTCCGCCGGGGCGCCGGGGCACCGTCTCGGACCCGGCGCGCGGCCCGGGCCGGGAACCGGCCCGGGGGGAAGGGTGGTTCACGGTTCCGTGCCCGTGAACCGACGAGGTCGAGGCCGGGTGGCGGCGGCGGGTGGCCGGCCCTCGACTCCCGCCCGGAGCCCCCCGGAGGCCCCCGGTGCCCTCCGGCCGACCCTCTTCAGCGGACTCGGCGCGTAGCGGCCCGCGGCCGGAGGGGGCGGGCTCACCCGGCGGCGCCCGCCCCCTCCAGCCAGCCGATCAGGTCGTCCGTCACCGGCTCGCCCGCCTGCTCGACGTCCTCGCCGATCGCGCCCAGGCCGAGGCGGTACACGCGGGTGCGGTCGCGGCCGTGCCGGCGCATGAACAGCCCGCCGCCCCCGCTGTCGTCGCCGATCAGCACCCACGCGGGTGCGTAGCGGGCGACTTCGAAGGTCTCGTTGCGCTCCCGGATCGAGTGCGGCCCGTAGACGAGCACGCCGTCGTCCAGCAGTACGCCGGGAGTGGAGCGCCACAGGCGGGCGACAGCGGGGTTCGGGCCGTCGCCGAGCCCGCGCGAACGCGCCGTGTGGACGGCCAGGAACCCGGCGAACGACTCCGCCTCGGGATGCTCCTCCCCGTCGAGGCCGTCGCGGCGCACCACCGGGAACTCGCCCGACCCGGCGTCCCCCGTCCGGTCGAGGGCGAAGCGGTACTCGTCGCCGCAGTCGGGCGCGCTGAGGAAGCAGAGCCGGTCGGCGGTCCGCCGCCAGGGTGCGTCGACGGCCTCGTACGTGTCCCCGGCGAACTCCGGCGGCACGGTCGTCGCGATCTCCGCCCCGTGGATCAGGCCCCGGCCGAACTCGGCCAGCCACCACCGGTACGACGGCGGCAGTGCCACCCCGAGCCGTGTCTCCGTCGCGCGGATCTGCGCCTCGGGCACGGGGCGGGCGGGCTTGCGCCCGAGTTCGGGTGCGTCCTCGACGAGTTCGCGCAGCAGGGTCAGGTCCGGTCGCATGGCGCCGAGTCTGCCAGTGGGGTCCGTCACCGGACGGGGCCGCTGCCTCCCGCCCGGCTGTCCGCCGCCTGGGGGACGGCCTGCCCGAGCGCTTCCCGGCCCGTCCCGGCCTCGCCCGTCCGCTAGGCGGCCTTCTGGCGGGCCACCTCGTCGGCCCGCTGCCGGAGCCGGAGGACCGCCCCGGGCCCGGGGCGGGAGGCCAGCGAGGTGCCGAGCGCGCGGAAGTGCTCGTCGCCGCGGACGGAGCTGAGGGTGACGTAGTCGTCGAGGAACGCGTGCCACGTCGCGCACGCCGCCTCGACGTGGCCCAGCTCGGTCTGCCGTCTGGCGAGCAGTCCGTTGGCGTGCACCCGGCCCTGCTTCTCGTTGGCCGGGCGGACCCGGTCGGCGAGTTGCAGCTCCTTCACCGACCCTGCGAGGTCGCCGAGTTCGTAGAGGACGTGGGAGACGTGGAAGTGGTAGGCGGCCAGGTCGTAGCCGCCGACCGCGTCGTTGCGGCCGTCCGCCCGGGCGAGCGCCCGCTCGGTCTCGGCCAGTCGGCCGAACGCCTGCCGCCGGTCCTTGACCATGGCCGCGCCGTGGGCCTGCTGGCCGGCCAGGAAGGCGCGCAGCCGCGGCCCGGCCGCCGGGGCGGCCTCGGCGGCGGAGTCGGCGAGTTCCAGCGCCCTGGGGCCGTAGCCGAGGTTCGAGGCCTGCAGGGCCATGCCGCGCAGGGTGCGGCAGTAGGTGACGTGGTCCTGGGCCTCGCGGGCCAGCTTGAGCGCCTGGACGTAGTACTGCTGGCCCAGCCCGTGGGCGGTCTCGTACATGGCCATCCAGCCGGTCAGGTAGGTGAGGTCGGCCGCGGCCGCGAGCAGGTCGGCCTTCACCTGCTCGCTGCCGGCGGCCTGGAGCCACGGTCCGACCGAGTTGACCAGGAAGGCCGCCGCCATCGGCCGGGCGTGGGCGGCGCCCAGTTCGTCGAGGATGCCCGCGATCCGGCCCGTCATCGCCCGTACGGTCTCCACCTCGCCGGGCCCGATCCGCACGGTGCGTCCGGCGCTCGCGCGGGCGACCCGGTCGACGGCCTCCGGGTCGTCGAACACCGGCAGGGCGAGGGCGAGGGAGTACAGCCCGGCGGAGAGCACGCCCCGGCGGGACGGGTCCATGTCGGCCTTGCCGATCGACATCAGGTCGGACAGGGTGCTGCCGTCCTGCCGGACCGGGTCGCCGAACCCGGTCTCCTCCGGCGTCACCGGGCGCCCGAGCCGGCGCGCGAACGCCTCCCGGACCACCTCGCGCACCTCCGCACGCGGGCGGGCGCCGGAGAGCCAGTGCGAGACGGACGACTTGTCGTACGTGAGGCCCAGGCCCTGTTCGTCGCCGACCCGGTTCACCGCCCGGGCGAGCTGGTCGTTGCCCCAGCGGGCCTGGAGGAGGAGTGCGGCCAGTCCGGTGTTGGGTGTGCGCGGTCGTCTCGCCATCGCGATCCCCGTCCTTCGTTCAACCGGTTCAACGCTCCGACCAGCATCGCCGGTTCTTCCGTCCTGTGTACCCGCGTTGAATGGATGTCAGCCTCACGGGTGGCTGAGCGGTCGGAATCGCAAGGTACTTCGCAGGGACGGAGAGCAACAGTGATCACAAGCGGTACGCCCTGCGTGAGGGACGTCCCGGCGGACCCGGCCGCCGTCCCGGAGGCGCGCCGCCACGTGGCCGACACCGCCCGCGCCTGGGCGCTGCCCCTGTCGGACGACGCCCTCGCCGACGTCGAGCTGTGTGCGGGCGAGCTGATCGCCAACGCCGTCGAACACACCGGCGGCCACTGCACGGTCACCGTCCGCTGGGCGTCCTCCCTCCTGCGCATCGAGGTCGCCGACACCTGCCCGACCCTCCGGCGGGCCGCTCCGGCCGTCGACCCCGATCCGGACGCCACCGACGGCCGCGGCCTCCTGCTGGTCGAGGCCCTGGCCGCCGCCTGGGGCTGGGAACCCGCCGGTACCGGCAAGGTCGTCTGGTTCACCTACGCCCCCGACCTCCCCCTCCCCGCCGCCCGCCGCCTCCGCCCCCTGGCCGCCCACTCCGCCTGACGGCCGGGCCGGTGGAGGGCCCCTCCGCGGCGTTCGCGCGCCCGGTGGGCTGCGGCGGTCCGTCCGGGCGCCGGCGTGCGGGAGCGTGCGGCGGCGTGCGGCCGCCGAGTGCGCGGGGCTACGGCCGGGGGCTACTGCTCAAGGAGCGCGAGGGCCTGCTCGGCCGTGCGGCGCACCTCCTCGTTCGGGTCCGCCAGCGACCGCCTGACCAGCCCGGGTACGTCCGGCTCCCGTGGCCACAGGAGGGTCAGCAGCCGGATCGCCTCCATGCGGACGGCGGCGGAGGGATCGGTGAGGACGGCGTCCCGGACGGTCGGCAGCGTGGAGTCGTCGCCGTGGCGGACCGTCAGCCGGAGCGCCTCGCGCCGGACCTCGCCGTGGGAGTCCGAGGCGGCGCGGAGGATCGCGGGAAGGGTGTCCGGATGGTCGGGCCAGACCCGGTCGAGGAGAATCAGGGCGGTGACGCGGAGCTCGGGGTCGGAACCGGTCAAGGCGGTCCGGACGGTGGGGTGGTCGGGCCAGTACCTGGTCAGCAGGATCAGCGCGGTGCTGCGCTCCTGGCCGCCGGCGTCGGTGGCGGCGCGGTGGAGCGCGGGACGGGTCTCGGCGTGGTCGGGCCAGTACTGGGCCATGAGGCTGAGCGCCGCGTGGCGGGTGAACCGGTCGGTGTCGAGGGCGCCCTTCCGGATCGCGGCGTGCGTCCCGGGGTGGTCGGGCCAGTGCCGGGCCAGTGACCGCAGGGCCTCGCGGCGGACGAGCCGGTCGGCCCGGGGATCGTCGACGGCCCGCAGGACGGCGGGGAGGCTGTCGGGGTGGTAGGGCCAGTACCGGGCCAGGAGCTGTAGTGCCGTGCCGCTGACCTCCCCGTGGAGGTGGGTGCTGGCGTCGAGGACGGCGGGGTGGGTCGCGGGGAGGTCACGCCAGTACCGGGCCAGCAGCTTCAGCACCTCGTGGCGGATGTACCACTCGGTGGTGGTGGCGGCGAGGACGGCGGGAAGGGTGTCCGGGTGGTCGCGCCAGTGGTGGGCCAGCATGCGCAGGGCGAAACCGCGCACGACGCCGGTGGCGGCGGTGGTGGCCCTGAGGACGGCGGGGTGGGTGTCGGGGTGGTCGCGCCAGTGCTCGGCCAGCATCTGCAGGGCCGTCCGGCTGCGGGTGGATCCGCCGCCGGTGGCGTCGGAGGCGGCGCCGAGGACGGTCGGGTGGGTGTCGGGGTGGTCGCGCCAGTGCTCGGCCAGCATCTGCAGACCGATGTCGGAGACCCTGCCGGAGGTGTCGGTGGCGGCGTCGAGGACGGCGGGGTGGGTGTCTGGGTGGTCGCGCCACCGCTCCGCCAGCAGCCGCAGGGCCGCGCAGCGGAGGTCGGGGTCCCAGTGGCCGCGGGTCCTGCGGAGTGCCTCGGCCGCGTCGCGGCTCAGTGCCGCGGCGACTGCCGCGAGGGTGGACCCGATGTAGAGCGAGTACTGGCGCTGTTCGGTGTGGTACCAGCGGAGGTACCGCTCCCTGCCGTCCCAGAAGTGGTCGAAGGTGGCCAGGGCGGGCAGCGCCTCGGAGACGTCCAGGAACGGGTGCACGCTCAGGGCGTCGCAGAGGGCGTCGACGACGGCGTCGCTCTGGGAGGCGACCGACAGCCCCTTGCCGGTCGGGCCGCCGGTGGGCGCGGCGCCGATCTCCTCGACCTCGGCGAGGACGCGGATGGCGAGGGCCAGGACCGGCGCCTTCTCGGTCCACTCGTCCTGCCGGTGCCGGCGCAGCAGCCGGTCGAGGAACGCCGCGACGTCCCGCTGCTTGAGCTTCCCGGCCGTCAGCAGCAGCACCTCGTGCCAGGCGGGGTCGTCGGCCCGGCCGTCGAGGAGGTCGACGAGCTCCTCCCGGTCCCATTCCTCCTCCTCCCGGCGGCGCAGGATGTCGGTGGCGGCGAGGTACTCCAGGAAGGCCCGGTGGACGAAGCCGTGGATGCCGCCGCCGTAGTGGGCGAGCAGGAAGTTGCGGGTGCTGAGGTGGTCGACGACGTGCTCGGCGGCGATGTCGGCGGCCGGGCGGGTGATGTTGTGGTCGGTGAGGTAGCCGCTGATGATGCCGGTCAGCTCGTCCCGCTGGATGAAGGTGCCCGCCGGGCGCCCGGCACCGTCCTGCATGTGGCGGGCGATGCGTTCCAGCAGCTTGATGCGGCGGTTGGTGTTCAGCCACTCCAGGGCCTGGGCCGCCTCGGCGTTGGCGGGTGCGGGGGCGGTGAGGAACTTGGCGTCCTTGTCCCACCGCTCGATCAGCACCTCCACCGCGTGGGCGTACACCTCGCGGCGTTCGCGGGGGATGGTCCGGCCGAGGCCGATGGCGGCGAGGATGGTCAGCAGGAGCGGGTTGCCGGCCAGTTCGGTGACCGCGCGGACGTCGCGGACCGCGCTCAGCAGGCGCTGGGTGAGCCGCTCGGCCAGGTGCCGGTCCCCGGGGTGCGCGGCGGCGTACCAGCGGCGGACGAACTCGGCGACCTGCTCGTGCTCCAGGTCCTGGAGCATCACCTGGGCGAAGCCCGCCCCGGTGAACTCGCCCGACCGGTAGCCGTATTCGCGTGAGGTGACGACGGTGCGCACGCCCGGGTACGCGGCGGCGAAGGCGGTGATGCGGCGGGACGTCTCGGCGCGGACCTCCGGGTCGAAGATCTCGTCCAGGCCGTCGAACACCACCATCGCCCGGTCGGCGGCGAGGAGTTCCTCCAGGACCTCGCGCGGTAGGCACATCCGCTCCTGCCGGTGGACGTGGTCGAGGAAGTCCTCGATCGTCCGCTCCCGCCAGGTCGCCTGGGCGTACTGCCGCAGCTCGATGACCACCGGCACCAGCCCTGCCAGGGCGGCGAGTTCGGCGGGCGCCTCCTCCAGTGCCCCGGCCAGCGCCAGGGCCAGGAACTTGGCGAGCGTGGACTTGCCCGCCCCCGGATCGCCCAGGACGACGAGCCGCCGCCCGGTCTCGCCGGCGATCACCTGGAGCACCGGCCGGGCGGGCTCCGTCCGTTGGGACTCCCGCAGCTCGTGCAGGGCGTGCGCGGCGGCCTCCGGCGGCAGCAGGTCGTCCACCGGTTCGCCGCCGGTGATCAGCAGCCGCCGCAGTTCGCCCGGCACCCGGGCCTCGTAGGCACGGGCGGGCTGCGGCATGAAGACGTGCCGCAGCTCGATCAGCGGCTGTTCGCCGGCCTGGCCGGTGGGGCCGAGGACGTCGAGGTTCAGCCGCCGGTACACCTCGCGCACCCGGCCGAGGTACGCCGCCACCGCGGCCTCGGTGTCCGTCGGCGGCTGGTCGGCGGCGGGGGCGTGGTGGTGGATGTGCACGGCCTCCGCGTCCATGATGACGGGCCCCTGGACGGTGCTGCCGCTGAGGTCGTTGTGGACGGCCCGGCTGTCCGCCCCGAGCGCGGAGTGGGCGACGTCGCGGCCGGCGGCGACGGTGTCCCGTCCCCGCGCGTCGACCCGCACCCGTGCCGGTTCGGCGGCCCCGGCGGCGGTGCGCCGTCCGGGGAGGGGGTCGGCGGCGGGTGCGGCCGGCTTGCGCTTCCACGGCCAGGGCGTCACGGCCGGTGCCCCTGGCCGGGGTCGACGCCGTTGATGTCCCCGCCGGCGGCCACCGAGCCCCGGCCGGTGGCGGACACGTCGCGCTGCCCGCTGCCGGTCGTCGGACCGGCCGCCGCTCCGGTCCTCGGCGGCGCGCCCGGGGCGGTGATGTCACCGCCCGCCGCGATGCCGCCGCCGCGGGCCCTGACCCGGCGTGAGTCCGGCGCCGTCGTCCCGGGGGCGTGCAGCGCGATCAGCGCGACCACCAGGCCGGCGAGTCCGACCACGGCCCCGGTGACGCTCGCCACCCGGTCCGCCGTGTCCAGATCCACCAGTACCGCCACCAGCACCAGTACGAGTCCCGCGCTTCCGCCGGCCCCCGCCACCGTCCACCAACCCCGACGTCCCACCCCGGACTCCCCTGTCCCGCGCAGTTGTCCCGGCCCGCCGTCACGGTGGGCCGGGGACAGAACGGTAGCGCGGCGGGCACTCCGCGGTGGGCCGGGGCGACCGGCTGCATGGGGCGGGGGGCGGGTGGGGTGTGGGGCGGGGTGTGGGGTGGCCGGGGACGGGCGGAAGAATCCGTGGTCCGGGCCGAATCCTTCGGCCGGGTGCGGGTCTCCTATGGATGTCTCCGGTGGAAGGACGCCGGGGCGTGACTCGGGAGGTCGTCGTGGTCGTCGGAATCGCCGTCGCCGTCGTCGTGGTGCTGTTGTGCACGTGCAGCGTGGTCGTGCTCCGGAAGCGTGGGAGGGGTCGTGGCTGAGTCCGTCGCCTGGCCGGGGGAGCAGTTGGTGAGAGCGGCGCAGCGGGGCGACGTCGATTCGCTGGCCGCGCTGGTGTCGGGTGCGCACCCGCACGTGCAGCGGTTCGCACGGTCGCTCTGCAGTTCTCCCCAGGACGCCGAGGACGCCGCGCAGGAGGCGCTGATCATCCTGTACCGGAAGATCGGGATGCTGCGGGCGTCCGGAGCGCTCGCGTCGTGGACGTTCCGGATCGTCCGCAACGAGTGCCTGCGCCGGGCGCGCACGCTGCTGCGCGACCGGCCGCAGGCCGAGGAGGACGTCGCCCCTTCGGCGGAGGACGAGGTGCTGGACCGTCTGGAGGCGGGCCGGGTGGCGGCGGCCATCGCGGCGCTCCCGCCCGACCAGCGCCGGGTCCTGGTCATGCGGGACGTGCAGGGCCTCAGCGGGCGGATGGTCGCCGATGCGCTGGGCCTGAGCGGACCGGCGATGAAGTCGAGGCTGCACCGCGCCCGCTCGGCCGTCCGGCAGACGCTCCGTGACGGTGCCCGGCCGTTCCCCGGAGGTGGCGATGACTGACCGTCCGACCGGCCGTCCGACCGGCCGTCCGACCGGCCGTCCGACCGACGGCTCGGGCTTCGCGAGCGCCTCGCTGCCGCGGCATCTGGCGCGTGGCGCGGTGGGCTTCGGGGCGCTGATCGGTGCGTTCGCGCTGATTCCGGTGGTCGGCCCGGTGGCCCTGCTGCTGCTCCCGGTCGGCGTGGTCGCCCTGCGGGGCTGTCCGACGTGCTGGGCGATCGGGCTGCTGGAGACCGTCTCGCGGGGCCGGGTGCAGCGCTCCTGCGAGGACGGCCACTGCACGCTGACCACCGGTCGACCGGGCTGAGGGCGCCCTTCCGCCGCGGGCCACCGGCCGTCGGCACCCGGTGCGGTCCGGCCGGGTGCCAGGGCGGGGAGAGCGCGCGTGGCGGCGGCTTCGGCAAGACGCTTGTCGTAGGCGACGAATGCGGTGAGAGCGTGCTCCAGGTGTTCGGCACTGGCCAGGTGGATGGCGTCCGACGTGCGTAGACGAGGTGTGGGGAACAGTCGGGCGGCCCGGACGATCGGGTCGGAGGGACGAACGCGGAGCACGCGGTGGAGCAGGTCCTCGGACGCGTCCGTGAGTTCCGGCGGGGCACGTCGCTTTCATGCGAACGAGCTGCACCCGGCCTCACCCGATGGAGCGGGGGAGGCGGAGGGTGAGGTAGAGGATGGTGAAGGAGCCGAGGAGCTGGATGCCCAGGCAGAGGGCGAGGGCGCGGTCGAGGCCCAGCGTCGGGGACAGCGCCAGGTAGAGGGTGCCGAGGGTGGCGACCCCGAGGGCCAGGCTGGACTGCTGGCTGGTGGCGAGCACACCGCTGCCGACGCCGGCCCGGTCGGCGGGGACCTTGGAGAGGACGACGCGGAACAGCGGGGTCCCGATCAGGCCCTGGCCGATGCCGGCGAGCGCGACGCCGGGCGCCATCCGGAGCGCCGAGAAGTGGGACCAGTCGGCGAGGACGGTGAGGGCCAGGGTGGCGAGGCCGAGTGCCTGGACGACGGCGCCGGCGGTGAGGACGCGGCTGCCGAAGCGGCCGATCAGGCGGGGGCCGGCGAGCGAGGCGGTGAAGTAGCCGACGGCCATCGGGACCAACGCCCAGCCGGCCGCGACCGGGCCGAGGTGGAGACCCTGCTGGAGGGCGACGGCGACGACGAACATGAAGCCGCCGAAGCCGCCGAAGTAGGGGAGGGCGATGCCGAGACCGCGCCGCATCTCGGGGATCCGCAGCAGGGTCGGCGGCACCAGCGGGGATCCGCCGCGCCGCTCGGCCCGCAGCTCGACCAGGACGAAGGCGGCGGCGAAGACCGGGAACAGCGCCAGGAGCAGCCAGGACCAGAGCGGCCAGCCGGCGGCGCGGCCCTCCATCAGCGGGACCAGCAGGGCGAGCATGGCGGCGGTGAGCAGGACGGTGCCGGCGACGTCGACCTTGGCGGCCTGCTCGGCCCGGCTCTCCGGGACGTACCGGAAGGCGAGGACCACGGTGAGGAGGGCGAAGGGGACGTTCAGCAGGAAGATCGAGCGCCAGCCGGTGCCGAAGACGTCGGCGGCGACCAGGATCCCGCCGAGCACCTGGCCGATCACCACCGAGATGCCGCCGACCGCGCCGTAGACGGAGAGGGCCCGGCCGCGCCGGGCGCCGTGGGTGGCGGCGGTGATGGTGCCGAGGACCTGGGGGACCAGCAGGGCTGCCGAGGCGCCCTGGGCGGCGCGGGCGGCGACCAGGCTCCAGGCGCCGGGGGCGAGGCCGCAGGCGAGCGAGGTCACCGCGAAGGCGGCGGCGCCGACGACGAAGAGGCGGCGGCGGCCGTAGATGTCACCGAGTCGGCCACCGAGGACCAGCAGGACGGCGAAGGCGATGCCGTACCCGGCGGCGACCAGTTCCAGCACGGCGGGACCGGCGGCGAGGTCGTGGTCGATGGTCGGCAGGGCGACGTTGACGATGAAGAAGTCCAGCATCGGGAGGAACGCCCCGAGCAGGACGGTGACCAGTCCGGCCGTGCCGAGCGAGGAACGGGCGGCGGCAGTGGTGGGGGCGGCGGGGGTGTCGGTCGAAACGGCCGGGGTGGCGGTGGCCGGTCCGGTGGGGCCGACGGGTGCCGTGACGGTGGTCTCGGCGGTGGACGTGGCGACGGCGAGTTGTTGGGTCACGGGTCATACGATCCGCGCCGCCGGACCCTGGTACCAGAGTGTGCTTATCCAGGTATGAGCAGTACCTGGCAACAGGATGACGGGTGGCGCATGCTGAGGGGATGAGTCTGACGACTGCCGCCGCGAAGGACAGCGCACCGACCGGTGCGGCCCCGGCCGGTACGGCCGCCACCGCGAACAAGGGCGAGGTACCCGCCGCCGATGCCCGCCGGAACGAGCTGGCGGCCTTCCTGCGCAGCCGCCGTGAGCGGATCGCCCCCGAGCAGGTGGGCCTGCCGCTGACGGGCCGCCGCCGGACTCCGGGGCTGCGCCGGGAGGAGGTGGCGCAGCTCGCCGCCGTCGGCGTGACCTGGTACACGTGGCTGGAACAGGGGCGGGCCATCCAGGTGTCCGTCCAGGTCCTGGACGCGGTGGCCCGGGCCCTGCTCCTCGATCCGAGCGAGCGGGCCCACCTGTTCGCACTGGCCGGCGCCGAGGACCCGACGCCGGTGGTGGAGTGCCCGACGGTGACGCCCGGCGTCCGGATGATGCTGGACCGGATGGCGCCGTACCCGGCCGCGGTGATCAACTCCCGCTACGACGTGCTCGCCTCCAACGCGCAGTACACCGGGATCGTCGGGGACCTGGAGGAGCTGCCGCACGAGGACCGCAACCTGATGTGGCTGGCGTTCACCCCCTCGCGCTTCCACGACGTGCTGGTCGACCACGAGTACGAGCGGGACGTCATGGTGGCCCGGTTCCGCTCGGGCATGGGCGAGCACGGTGCCGAGCCCGCCTGGCGGACGCTGCTCTGCCGGCTGCGCAAAGCGTCCCCGGACTTCGACGCGGCCTGGCAGCGGCACGACGTCCTGCGGCCGGGCAACGGGCTGAAGCGCTTCCTCGTCCCGGAGGTGGGCCTGCTGAGGTTCGAGTACACCAGCCTCTGGCTCGGACCGCGGCAGGGCCCCCGGATGATCGTCTACACCCCGCGGGACGAGGAGACCCGTGCGCTGACGGCCCGGCTGCCGACCGGCACGCCGACGGCGGCGCGGCTGCGCTGACCGGACGGCGGCCACCCTGCCGACCTCCCGGCCGACCGCCCTGCCGGCAGCGCGGGCCCGGCCCAGGGCCAGGCAGAGGGCCGCCAGCGGCAGCTCGACACAGCCGGCCATCACGAGTGCGGCGAGCGTCTCGTGCCCCGGCCCGGCGGTGGCGATGTCGAACAGGGCGTCCGAGACGAGCAGCAGGGCGACCGCGGCGGCGGGCCGGACCGCGGCCGGACTGCGGTGGTGCAGCAGGGCGTCCAGCCGGAGCAGGGCGGCGAGTTCGAGCAGGTCGAGGACGACCCACGCGGTCTCGCCGGAGGCCGCGAGCACGGCCAGCCAGGGCAGCAGCGCCAGCGCGGCGAACGCGGGCACCCGCTCGGCACGGGCACCGAGGGCGACGGGGAAGGGCCACGGCAGCCGGCCGCCGGGCCGGTCCGCGAGGACGGCCGTGCTCATGCGGCACCCCCGAGCGCGGCGCCTCCGACCCGGTGGCGGACCCGCTCCAGCGCGCGCCGCTCGACGGCGGTGCCGTCCGTCGCCTCGACGAGCACGCCGTCGAACACGCCCTCGGCCCACGCCAGCCACAACTCGTCGGCCACCGTGACCACCTCGGCCACCGCGACGACCGGGGCCGGCCGCCCGGGCCACCGCAGCCGCCGCCCGGCGGTGAACCCGACGGCGGGCGCCGCGGCACCGCGCGGCAGCCGCCCCCAGGCCAGTCCGTGCCGGAGCCGCTGCCTGCCGGCGCCCGCGAACCGCCCGGCGTCCGCGCAACCGGCCCCGCCGGGGACCGCCCACGACCGGGCGCCGCGCAGCAGCCCGCCGCCGAGCCGGGACGCCACCAGCACGTCCACCAGCTCGCCGTACTCGTACAGCTCCAGCGCCGCGCGGCCGCGGCTGCGCCCGGCCCGCACGCTGCGGACCGACCAGGGCCCGGTCGGGCCGCCGGGCACCGCCGCCCGGTCGGGCACGGCGGAGGGGCCCGCCGGTCCGACCGGCAGCCGCCCCTCGGCGGCGGCGGCCGCGGCGAGGTGCTCCGGGCAGCAGGCGGGGTGCCCGTGCGGCGGGTGGGCGGAGTGCGATGCGGTGCTCGTCATACCGTCAAGCGTGGCGTGGGCGGCCGTTGCTGTCGGTAGTGCGCCGGACCGACTTGAGGGTGTACCCAGGTACACCCTTTTTCGGCAGCACCCTTCATGGTGGGCGACGATCATGCAGCTCTAGGCTGTCGGCCATGCCCTCCACGACGCTGCGCCGCGCGCTCGCCAGGAGCGCCGCCCGGCCCCCGTGGTCGGCCGCCGCCTGGCGGGACACCCGTTTCATCGCCTCCGGCATCCCACTGGCGCTGCCGGTGGTGGTGGCCGCCGTGATCCCGAAGTCGACCTTCCTCCTCCTGGGCCTGGTCCTGATCTCCCTGCGCCCGCTGACGGCGGCCCAGCGCAGCCGGCTGCGGGTGCTGCGCGGGGTGGAGGTGCGGCCGCTGCTGAGGCCGGCCGGCCTCCCGGAGGGGCTGCTGACCAGGCTGCGCACCGGGATCAGCTGGCGCCAGGTCGGCTACCACCTGCTGGTCGGCCCGTTGCTCGCGATCGGCGCGATGGGGGCCGTCTACGCCTGGGGGGCGGCCCTGGTCGCGAGCACCGTGTTCGGCTGGGCCTGGCTGATGCCGCTCTCCAACCCGGTGCGGCAGCGGTGGCTCCAGCTGGACCTGCCGGTGACCGCGGGCGGCCTCGCCCTGCTCGCCGTGCTGCCCCTCGCGGTGGCCCTGCTGGCCCGGCTGGAGGAGGTCGCGGCGGTGCGCCTGCTCGGTCCGGGCCGGGCGGAGGCGCTGGAGCACCGGATCGAGGAGGTGGTCGAGAGC
Source organism: Kitasatospora sp. NBC_00458 (assembly GCF_036013975.1). Taxonomy (NCBI): domain Bacteria; kingdom Bacillati; phylum Actinomycetota; class Actinomycetes; order Kitasatosporales; family Streptomycetaceae; genus Kitasatospora; species Kitasatospora sp. NBC_00458. The sequence continues at coordinate 3,000,542 of NZ_CP107904.1, read as the reverse complement.
CGGGCCGGCCTGGTCGACGCCGTCGACGCCGAACGCCGCCGGATCGAGCGCGACCTGCACGACGGCACCCAGCAGCGCCTCACCTCGCTCGCGATGAACCTGGGCCTGGCCCGGCGGACCCTCAAGGACGTCCCGCCCGAGGCCATGCAGGTGATCGTCGAGGCGCACGAGGAGGCCCAGGCGGCCATCGACGAACTGCGCGACCTGGTCCGAGGCCTGCACCCGGCGGTCCTGGAGGACCGCGGTCTGGACGCGGCGCTCTCGGGCATCGCGGCCCGCGCCCCGCTCCCGGTCCGCCTGGACGTCGACCTGGCCGAGCGGATAGCCCCGACCGTCGAGGCGGTCGCCTACTTCACCGTCTCCGAGGCGCTGACCAACGTGGCCAAGCACGCCAGGGCCTCCCGGGTGAGCCTCTCGGTGCGGACGGTCGGCGGTCAGCTGCGCCTGATCATCAGCGACGACGGCGTGGGCGGCGCGGACGCCTCGCGCGGCACCGGCCTGACCGGTCTGCGCAAGCGCGCCGCCTCGGTCGACGGCACCCT